>CALRWU020000448.1:0-3440 GCA_943371945.1 Azorhizobium sp. AG788 | reverse complement strand
TAGTGCAGCCCGACCTGGTGACGTCAAGGAAACAGTCGGCGCTCTAGATGTGTGGGAGCTTCGTCAATGATGCGCGCGGGGCGAGGTGTTAGCCCGTCGTGTCCCGCCGGCTGCCCAATGCCATTGGGGGCCCAGAAGGTCAGTACTCGACGCCGCTTGCTTTGTGGCGATGGCGTTGGCCGGATGCGCAACACAGCCAGTCCGAGTTGATGACGCACGCCCACTTACGCAGTCTAGACTTTTGCCTGGCTAAGTGGCCCTGAGCACGCCGGTTGCCGAAGGCGGGAAGGTAGTTGTCGCCAGGGACAAGGGGTTCACTGGAGGAGGCGTCACCATTGAGCTCCGGCGCTGCGGTTGGCCGGCTAGGGCCGGGCGATTGAGTCGAATTCTACCTCCCGAAGGGCAGCCACGTTCTCGGGACCCGGCTTAACGTCCGTTTGACCAAGGCATCCAAGATCAGGCGTTCGTCCTGGACACGGCCAAGACCTACTACTTCCAGATCACATTTGTTCCTCCAAGAAGAGTGGAGCTAGATCCGAGCACGCAAATTCAATAGCCCACCACGCCCGCTCAGGCGCCGATGAACGCGGCGCAAGCAATTCGAAGCTGAGAGAGCTCAAAAGCGGGGCCCGCGTTTTTTGTTGCCGTCCTAACGGAGCGCAGCAGCGCCGCCTCGTTCGCGGCTCCGCAAGGCAGGAGCCCGCTCCTGCGACGCCACCCTCAGCGCCATCGATCGCCTGCTCAGAACCTATCCGCAGAGGAATGCAGCAACTACTTCCTAAACTCAGGCTACGGATTCGTCTAATCCCAACCAGCTCTAGGTCAACACAACGTCATGCACTCTGAGCTTCCGGTATCACTGTCTATCAAGCGCTTTCGACGCTCGACCGTCATCTCCGGATTGGTGGCGATCGCTCCTTTAGTGAGGTGGACCAACTTCTCCAGGGCCACGCCCGGGCGGTCAGCTCAAACCTGCTGGCGGTCGAGTCGCTCACCGATCGAATGTGCCCCGAGTCGTCTACAACGACGTCAAAGGACCCAAGCTCACCCGAGCGCTCGTCGACTAAGGCACGATTTGTTACCTGAAACGCTACCTGGGGGCCGCAGAAGTATTGCGGCCCCGCTGCCACGTTGCCGATTATCGTAAGTTTTTCAGATACCTCCCTGGTCGGAGCGACAGGATTTGAACCTGCGACCCCTTGACCCCCAGTCAAGTGCGCTACCAAGCTGCGCCACGCTCCGAAACAGGGAGGAGCGCCCTTAGAGGGATGAGGTCCGGCGCGGGCAACGGCGAAAGTGGGTTGATTGCAGAACGTTCGTGCGTCCTTCGACACGCCCGCTGCGCGGGCTACTCAGGATGACGAATAGGGGTGGGTTGCGCAGGCGATTGCCTGGTTCGGTTTTCACAGACGTTCGTCATCCTGAGTAGCGGCCGCAGGCCGCGTGTCGAAGGGCGCAGGGACGTTACCGCTTCAGCAACCCGTCCAGCCGGGCCTTGATGGCCTCCAGCTCACTCAGCGTGTCGGTCAGGCGCAGGCGGGCCTCGTCGCTGAGCTCGCCGGTCGGCGGGTCGAGGTCGCCTGAGTCGGTCTGCGAGGGGCCTTCCTCACCGCGGGCGACGGCGAGGATGCGTTTGACGCCGCCGTCCTTGTGCAGCTTCTGCACGCCCTTGATGGTGTAGCCCTCGCTGTGCAGCAGGGTCTGCACCGCGCGCAGGACCTCGATGTCCTGCGGCCGGTAGAACCGGCGTCCGCCGGCCCGCTTCATCGGGCTGATGAAGGTGAACTTGGTTTCCCAGAAACGCAGAACATGTTGCGGCGCGCCGAGCTCGTCGGCCGCTTCCGAGATGGTGCGGAAGGCGTTGGGGCCCTTCGCCAAACGGGGCCTAGCCTTCCAAAGCGCGGTCGATTCGCGCCTTCATCACCTGGCTGGCACGGAAACCGATGACCCGGCGGGGTTCGATCTCGGCCGGCTCGCCGGTCTTGGGATTGCGGCCCATGCGGGCGCGCTTGGCCCGGACCTGGAAGACGCCGAAACCGCTGAGCTTGACCTGTTCGTCACGCTCCAGCGCTTCGGCCATGAGGTCGAGCGTGCGTTCGACCAGTTCAGAGCAGTCCTGCCGAGTCAGGCCCACTTCTTCGTGGACCGCTTCACACAGTTCCGCGCGCGTAAGCGTCGCGCCCTTCATGGGACCCCTCCCGGACAAACGTTAATGGCGTTCATGACGCGAAAACGTCGTGGCGTCAAAGGGTTCCGCGCGGGTGTGGAGGCATGAAGTCAGTTCCTTCTCCCGACGGGCGGGAGAAGGAACTCAGAGCCGCACCAGACAGGCGCCCCAGGTCAGGCCGCCGCCCATGGCTTCCATGAGGAGCAGGTCGCCGCGCTTGATGCGGCCGTCGTCGATGGCCGTCGACAGGGCCAGCGGGATCGAGGCGGCCGAGGTGTTGGCATGGTCGCCGACGGTCTGGATGACCTTGTGCTCGTCGAGGCCCAGGCGTTTGGCCACACCGTGCAGGATGCGCTCGTTGGCCTGGTGGGGAATGAACCAGTCGACGTCGGCGATGGTCAGATTGACCTTCTCGAGGGCCGTCTCGATCGATTCGGAGATGTTGATGACAGCGTGCTTGAACACCTGGTTGCCGGCCATGCGCAGCTTGCCGACGGTGCCCGTCGTCGAGGGCCCGCCGTCGACATAAAGCAGGTCCTGCTTGGTGCCGTCGCAGCGCAGAGACCAGCTGATCAGGCCGCGATCGGTGTTGGTCCCCTCGCCTTCCACCGGTTCCAGCACCACGGCGCCGGCCCCGTCACCGAACAGCACGCAAGTGCCGCGGTCGGTCCAGTCCATCAGGCGGGTCATGGTCTCGGCCCCGATGACCAGGGCGCATTTGGCGTTGCCACGGGCGACGAAGCCGTCGGCGACGGTCAGAGCGTAGACGAAGCCCGAGCAGACGGCCTGGACGTCGAAGGCGATGCCGACGGGGCAGCCCAGCTTGCGCTGGACGATGGCGGCTGTCGCCGGGAAGGTCAGGTCGCCGGTGGTGGTGGCCACCACGATGAGGTCGATGTCGGCCGGCGTCTTGCCGGCGTCGGCGAGCGCCTTCAGCGCTGATTCCACGGCGAGATCGGAGACGGCCTGGTCGTCGCTGGCCCGGTGACGCTGGCGGATGCCGGTGCGCTCGCGAATCCACTCGTCGCTGGTGTCGACGATCTTCGACAGCGCCTCGTTGGTCACAATATCGGGCGGCAGATAGGCGCCGACGCCGGTGATCGCGCTACGCAGGACTTTGGTCACTGTACCTCGGGCTCCACGGATGGCTTGGCCAGCAGGGCCGCCGACAACTGCCTGACGCTGCGGTCAATCTCGGCGGCGAAATCACTTCTGGCCAGATTGGCGGCGACGACGACGGCGGCGGCGTAGGACTTGGGGTCGGCCGAGCCGT
>CALRWU020000447.1:0-3442 GCA_943371945.1 Azorhizobium sp. AG788 | reverse complement strand
ACTCCGGGTGGAACTGGACGCCGAAAACGGGCCGAGTCGCGTGGCTCACCGCCATCACTTCGCCATCCGCAGTCTCGGCGTCGACCGTCAGCACATTGGGTATGCCGTTCCGCCGGATCGCCAGCGAGTGATAGCGCACGGCTTCAAAGTGCTCCGGCACGCCAGCGAACAGATCGCCGCCGAGCACCTTCACGTCCCAGACCTTGCCATGGACGATGTCGCGCGCGCCTTCAACGATACCGCCCATCGCCTGTCCGATCGCCTGATGTCCGAGGCACACCCCAAGGACCGGCAGGTCATCCGGCGCAGACGTGATCAGCTCCATGCAGATACCCGCCTCGTTCGGCGTGCACGGCCCCGGCGACAGCACGATGGCGTCGGCGCCTTTCGCGAGCGCTTCCTTCACCGTCAGCGCATCGTTGCGGACAACCTCGACCTCTACCTTCTCGGAAACGTCCTGCAGGTAGTGAACCAGATTGTACGTGAAGCTGTCGTAGTTATCGATGAGGAGGACCTTGAACGGGGAGAGCGGCATCAGCGGTTCCCCCGGTCATAGCGCGCGGATTCTTCGGCGGCGCGGAACAGGGCGCTCGCCTTGTGTACTGTCTCCATGAATTCGCTCTCGGGATTCGAGTCGAACACCACGCCGCCGCCGGCCTGCACATGGATCTTGCCGCCAGCGAACACGGCGGTGCGCAGCGCGATGCAGGTGTCCATGTCGCCGCCGGCGCCGAAATAACCGACTGCGCCGGCATAGACGCCCCGCGCATGCGGCTCGAGTTCGGTGATGATTTCCATCGCGCGGATCTTTGGCGCGCCGGAGGTCGTGCCCGCCGGGAAACCTGCGGCCAGCGCGGAGACCATGTCCTCGCCATCCTTGAGCTTTCCCTGCACGTTGGAGACGATGTGCATGACATGGCTGTAGCGCTCGATGGTGAAGCTCTGCGTCACCTCCACCGATCCGCGCGCCGCCACTCGGCCGACATCGTTGCGGCCCAGATCGAGCAGCATCAGGTGCTCGGCGCGTTCCTTGGGATCAGAGATCAGGCGCTCTTCATTCGCCTTGTCGGCCTCTGGCGTCGCCCCACGCGGCAGGGTCCCGGCGATCGGGCGCACAGTGACGACGCCATTGCGCACCCGCACGAGAATTTCCGGGCTGGATCCTGAAATCTGGAAGTCGCCGAAGTTCACGTAGAACATGAAGGGCGAGGGGTTGAGGCGGCGAAGTGCCCGATAGAAAGCGAACGGCGAGCGCTCGAACGGCGCGGAGAAGCGCTGGCTTGGAACGACCTGGAAGATGTCGCCGGCGTGTATGTAGCTCTTCGCCTTCTCGACCATGTCGAGATAGCGCGCCTTCGTCGTGTTCGACGCGAAGTCGATCTTTTCCAGCGGCGCTTCGCTCGGGCGCGAGGGCGGCATCGGCTGGTCGAGCACGGCCTCGATCCGGTCGAGCAGGCCGTTGGCCTCATGCGCGTCCTTGCGAGCAGGCGCCGCCAGGATGATCTCCTGCCTCACGCCGTCGAAGATCAGCACCACGCCGGGCCGCATCAGCATCGCTTCGGGAACGCCGTTCGGATCAGGCTTGGGCTCGGGCAGCTTCTCGACGTGGCGGACCATGTCGTAGCCGAGATAGCCGAACGCCCCAGCGGCCATCGGCGGCAGGCCGTCCATGCCGTCGACCTTGCAGGCCTCGATGAAGCCGCGCAGCGAACCCATTACGTCCGTCTCGATCGACAGCACTTCCCGGAAGTCGGATGTCAGCGACGTTTCCGCCTTGCCGTCGCGCACGCGCCACCACAGGTCCGGCGCCGTACCGATGAAGCTGTAGCGCCCGCGCGTTTCCCCGCCGACCACGCTCTCGAACAGCACGAGGCCCGTCGACATCGGATTGAGCTTCAGCATCGCCGAAACCGGCGACTCGGTGTCGTCGACCCGTCGCCTTACGATCAGGGGCGGCAGGCGCGTCGTCATTTGGGCGTGCCGTCCCCGACGAGCCCTTCGAGATATTTCTGCACAGCCACATCATCGCGCTTGTAGTCGACCTCGGTGCGCAGTCCGCGCACGAAGACCTCGTTGAGATCCTGCAGCAGCGACTGGCTCACCTGGTCTCCCAGTTGCGCCTTGAGCATTGCAGTTACCTCCGGCTTGGCCGGCTCGATCTTGTCGACACGCGCGACCCACGGATTGTTGTTGCGATCGCGCACGACCGCAATTTCGTTCGGCTTCAGCGCAAACGCGGCCACCACCACGGCAGGATCGATCTGCGGGTTGGCGGCGCGCAGGGCCGTGAGGGGCGGCAACAAGGTCATCTTGGCGCTAGCAGCCGCTTTGTCGAATGCGGTTCCGGCTTGCACAGCGGCCACCATGTCGTTGGCGGCCTTGTCACGCGCCGCAACGAGCTTTTCGCTCATGTAGGCCAGCTTCACGCGATCCTTCACATCGGCGAAGGCGAGCGTGTACGGGGCGATGACTTCATCAAGTCGGAACATCGAGCGCACGTTGTCGCCCTCCATGACATTCGTCATGTCGCCAGGCGCCAGCGTGAAGAGCTGGCGCAGTGCGTCCTGGTTCTTCGTCATGATCTGCGACTGGTCGCCAAGAATTGTGCGCGCCTGTGCATCGAGCGGCGCCAGTGAGATCACCGGGATGCCAAACTGCTTGCCGATATCTTCGAGTGGCTGTCCGCCCGCTGCATCGCGGAACGGCTCTGATGATTTCTCGAACAGGCCGGCCGCTTCGTTCCACGACACGTCGCGGCGCACCTTGTCGGCGATCTGCTCGTAGGGCGTTGCGACGCCCGGCGTGATCGTCTGGACCATGATGGCGCGCCACGGCTCGTCTTCCTTCTGACGGATCGGGGCGTTGTGAACCTTGCCGGCCTCCATCGCGAATATGAAGTCGCGATACTGTTGATCCGCCAGATCGGCAGGCTTCACCGTCGTTTCCTTGCGTGTCAGCCCCGGCGTCTTCGCCAGCGCTTCCTCGACAGAAATTCCCTGCTGCGTCAGGTCAACGAAGGCCTGCACGGTATTGCGATTGTCGGACTGGAACTCGACGACGACACGCGTCTCGGGCGTCGAATAATCCCTGATGCGCTTCTGGTACTCGGCGCGGACTTCTTCATCCGTCATCTTCACCTGATCCAGAAAGTCGTCAGGCGTATAAGTGAGAACCGAAATGCGGCGGCGTTCGGGCTGCTGGAAGTTGGCCTTGTGAGCATCATACCAAGCTTGCAGCTCGGCTTCGGTCGGCTCCGCAGGGGCCGGCGCCGTGGCTGCGTTCACCTGAGCCAGGCTGAAGGTCCGGCTCTCACCGAGATAGTTGACCCAAGGCTGCGACAGGATCGCCGGCACTTCCAAAGCGGCGCCCGCCGCTTCGCGGATATAGTCCTGCGTCAGGAAGTCCTTGATGAATTGCTCGAACTCGCGCGGTGACTGACGGC
>CALRWU020000446.1:0-3449 GCA_943371945.1 Azorhizobium sp. AG788 | reverse complement strand
CGATGACGGATTTGCCAGTGAAGCGGGCCATGACGTTTCCTCGTTTTATTGTGGGGATGTCTTGGGACGCAGGAGGCGGGGCGTCAACCGGACATGCGGGTGCGGCCCCTGCGGCTGTGGGCCGAGGTTGGATGGGTTGAGGTGTGGGCCTGAGCTAGGTCAGGCGGATTTTATGCAGCCTCGACCACTCAATCTGGCGTCCTTCGGCCGGCTCAGGATGAGCCGCCGGAATCCGGGAACGGTTTGCACGCGTGTGCAGGCGTGAAGCTGCAAGGTGGGACAAGGTTCGCCGTCCGCCCTGGATCCCGACATTCGTCGGGATGAGCGGAGAGAGGGCTTGCGCGATGCCCCAGGGTTGCGTGTCCGCACGGTGTGCGGAGTCTGGACCCCGGCCTTCGCCGGGGACGCGGGCTGAAGCCCGCTTCCAGTGGAGAGGCCGGTTGGTGCAGCCTGATCTTTTTCCTGATGAAGGCCGCTCGTCGCTCGGGGCAGGACTTCGGGCGACGCTGTCGTGTGGCATGCACGTGTGCGGCGGACGAAGACCATGTGGAGGGTTGAGGCGGCGTGGGACACAAGCTCGGCGAACAGCATCAACACCTCATCTATCCAGCGATAGAGAGGCGGCGGGGTTACCAGTCCGTATGATGCGGTTCGTGCGCGTGTCATGCGGACGAATGTACGGTCGCCGGAGTGGGGGTAGGACGGCGAGGCGTGGAATTTTATATTTGCAGTTCAGTCGTCCTACAGTTTTTTGCGCCAAGCGCTTGAAACTACTCGCGAAAATTTCCGGCTGTCCGCCGATTCTGCACACGCGGCCTTCCAACAAAATGTGGTGTAAGTCGCTGATGACTTCTGCGGCGGTCGCGCTGCGCGGGTCGCATTATCGTCGGTTGCGGATGACAGCGGCGGAATGATCACGCTATATCGGGAGTCGATAAGGACAAGACTTGCTACGGGGAGTTCAGAATGCGGGCAATCTTTGGCGCGGCAGTGATGCTCGCGGTGCTTGGCGCTTGTACGCCGGCGGCCCCGGCGGGGCCTACGGCTGAGGAGGTTGCCAAGAATAGCGCGGACCTCGTGGCCTATCTCGACGCCGAGTACGAGGAGGAGCTGCAACTCTCGCCTCAGGAGATGACCGCCCAGGGTCGCAAGGACAAGTATGGCGAGCTGGATGACCGTTCGGAAGCCGCGTTCGACAAGGAGCTGGCCTGGCGTCGGGAAAGCGTGACGGACATGAAGGCGAAGTTTTCGCCGGACGCGCTCAGCGAGGATGCGCGGCTGTCCTACGAGATCTGGGAGCTGGAGCTTGGTCGTGCTGAGAAAGCGACCCAGTTCCGCCGCCATCGCTACATTTTCGGCCGCAACGGCGCGCACACGGGGCTGGTCAACTTCATGATCAACCAGCACCGCGTCGACGAGAAATCCGATGTTGAGGCCTATATCTCACGCGTCGGGGCCATTGGTGGCGCACTGGACCAGTTGATCGAGCGGGCGAAACTGGCGGCGGGCGATGGCATTCGCATGCCGGGCTTTGCGTATAACCAGACAGCTGACGAGATCAAACGCGTGACCACGGGTGCGCCGTTTGGCCCGGGAACGGACTCGGCCCTGTTCGCTGACGGCAAGGCCAAGATCAAGGCGCTGGCCGAAGCGAGCAAGCTGAAGCCGGAGGAGGCTGTCGCGCTGACGGAACAACTTCGCCTCGCGATGGTCGACAAGATGAAGCCTGCCTATGACAGGCTGTCGGCGTGGATTGCCGAGGACAAGAAGAACGCCTCGGCGACGCCGCAGGGAGCGGGTTCGCTGCCGAATGGCGAGGCGTACTACAACGCGATGCTGAACCTGATGACGACGACGGACATGACGGCGGACGAAATCCACCAGCTTGGCCTGTCGGAAGTCGCGCGCATCCAGGGCGAGATGGAGAAGGTGAAGGAAGAGGCGGGCTTCAAGGGCACGCTGCAGGAGTTCTTCGCCTTCATGCGGACGGACAAGCAGTTCTACCTGCCGAACAATGACGCGGGTGCAAAGCAGTATATCGATCTCGCAACCAAGCACCTCGACGAGATGAAGCTGGCGCTGCCGAAATACTTCGGCCGCTTGCCGAAAGCTGATCTCGTCGTGAAGCGGGTCGAGCCCTTCCGGGAAGAGCCGGGCGGCGCGCAGCATTACATGGCGGGAACGCCGGACGGGTCGCGGCCGGGCATCTACTACGCCCACCTCTCCGACATGAACGCGATGCCGACCTACATGCTGGAAGACATCGCCTATCATGAAGGCCTGCCGGGCCATCACATGCAGATCTCGATCCAGCAGGAGCTGGAAGCCGAGACGGGGCCGAACAAGCTGCCGAAATTCCGGACGCAGTATGGCTATACGGCGTACTCGGAAGGCTGGGGGCTGTATTCGGAAGCGCTGTCACGCGAGATGGGTTTCCTGAAGGATCCCTACAGCCATTACGGTCAGCTTTCGGGCGAGATCTGGCGCGCGATCCGCCTTGTTGTTGATACGGGCATCCACTCCAAGGGGTGGACCGAAGAGCAGGCGGTTAAGTATTTCACCGACAACTCTTCGATCGCGGAGGGCGCGATTGCTTCGGAAGTGCGCCGCTACATCACCACGGCGGGGCAGGCGACGGCTTACAAGATTGGCATGATCAAGCTGCAGCAGATGCGCGACAAGGCGCGGACGGCGCTGGGCGACAAGTTCAGCTATCCGGCTTTCCACGACCAGATCCTTGGCGGCGGCGCGTTGCCGATGCCGGTGCTGGAGCGGAAGATCGATCGCTGGATTGAAGCGCAGAAGAAGGCGGCGGCTTGAGTTTGGTAAGCACGCGCTCGTCCTTCGACGGACGCGCATTGCGCGCGCTGCTCAGGATGAGCGCTTTGGGGCGATTGGTTGTTTAGCGCTCATGGTGAGCAGGCCCGAAGGGCCGTCCGTCGAACCACGAGCGCGGGCTCGCAGACGGTGACGTGGGAGAGATCGATGAGAGTACTGTTTGGCGCTGCGTTGGCGACGCTGCTGGTTGCGTGCGGGCCGACTGCGCCAGTCGCGCCGAGTGCAACGGAGATCGCGGCGGAGAGCAAGAAGCTCACTGACTATCTCAACGCCGCGTATGAAGAAGAGCTCGCGATGAACCCGCTGCAGCTCACGTCGATGGGCCGGAAGGAGAAGTATGACGAGCTGGGCGACTTCTCGGAGGCGGATCAACTGAAGCAGCTGGAATGGCGGCGGCAGAGCGTTGCCGACATGAAGGCGCAGATCAGTCGTGACAAGCTGAACGACGACGCGAAGACGTCGTGGGATATCTGGGACCTGGAGCTGGCGCGGGCGGAGTTGCGTCAGAAATGGCTGCGCTACAGCTATGTGTTCGGGTATGGCGGGCCGCATACGGACCTGCCGAACTTCCTGCTCACCTATCACAAGGTGGATACGCCTGCGGACATGGA
>CALRWU020000445.1:0-3460 GCA_943371945.1 Azorhizobium sp. AG788 | reverse complement strand
GGAGGGCTTCGAGGTGTTTTCGGACCCGGCCAGTCAGGAGCGTTCGGGGAAGATCCCGGGCGGCCTGTTCCGGCGCTGCGAGTTCTGACGGCAAGGCGACGTCGGCCGCATCATAGGCGCAAAGAAAGCCCCGTTCTTCGCTCATGTCGTGGTCGGATAATTTGAGTGTTGGTTGCATTTTGGGACACCCTTCCTGCAATTCCCGCTTTCTGGCATAAAACACCCAGAACGGGAGGGGTTAAAGGGCGAAATCGCCTATTTATCCACAGGTGGCCAGACTGCCGCAGGGAGAAGCGAACGGGACTTCGCAGGACTGTCACAATCCATCCGTACAGGACTCGCAAGAAGTGGCAGCTGGGCGTTTCATGGCCTTCTCGACCGACTCGACGAACGCTGGAACAACCGCGTTTGTCTGCCGATTCCGCCCCGCCGGACGTTCGGCCCTGTGGAGAGGTCGATGAGCCGGATGGACCCCATGCCTCAGCTTCAGGTGAAACCCGCTGCACAGCCGGCCGCCAAGGCGCCGACTGCCGACGCAAAAGTGAGCGCGCGGACAGTCTCTGTTTTCTACGGCGAGAAGCAGGCGCTGTTCGATGTTTCGCTCGAAATGCCCGAGCGGTCGGTGACGGCGCTGATCGGTCCTTCGGGCTGCGGGAAGTCGACCTTCCTCCGCTCGATCAACCGGATGAACGACACGATCCCTAAATGCCGGGTGACTGGCGAGATCTTGATCGATGGCCAGGACATCAATGCCAGCACGGTCGATCCGGTGCTGCTGCGCGCGCAGGTCGGCATGGTGTTCCAGAAGCCGAACCCGTTCCCCAAATCGATCTTCGACAACGTGGCGTATGGGGTGCGCCTCCATGGCCTCGCGGCTTCAAAGACCGAAATGCAGGGGATCGTCGAAACCTCGCTTCAGAAAGCAGGTCTCTGGGACGAGGTGAAGGACCGGCTGAACGCTCCCGGCATGAGCCTGTCGGGCGGCCAGCAACAGCGCCTTGTCATCGCCCGCGCGATCGCGGTGAACCCTGAAATCATCCTGATGGACGAGCCGTGTTCCGCGCTCGATCCGATCGCGACCGCCAAGGTTGAAGAACTCATCGACGAGCTGAAGAACAATTACTGCATCATCATCGTCACCCACTCGATGGCGCAGGCAGCCCGGGTGTCTCAGCAGACAGCGTTTTTCCACCTCGGCAAGCTCATCGAGACGGGCCCGACCGAAACGATTTTCACCAACCCCAAGAATTCCCGTACGCAAGACTACATCACCGGCAGATTCGGGTAGGCTAGCGCACCCGATTTTGCGGTGAGGAGGCACGGACATGACCGAGCATACAGTCAGGTCTTTCTCGCAGGACCTTGAAGAGCTGTCAGGCGATCTCGCGCGCATGGGCGGGCTGGCCGAGGACATGCTGTCGGACGCCATCCAGGCGATCGCCTCGCGCGACCTGGCGCTGGCGGAGACCGTGGTCGCGCGCGACCCGCAGATCGACAACCTCGAAGTCGAGGTCGAGAAGAAGATCCTGCGTCTTCTGGCCCTGCGCCAACCGCTCGCACGCGACCTGCGCCAGACCATTTCGGCGCTGAAGATCGCCTCCGAGCTGGAACGTATCGGCGACCTCGCCAAGAGCATCGCCAAGCGCGTGAAGCTGGTCGACACAATTGAGCCCTCGACCGCGCTGAAGGGCGTGGCGCGTATGGGACGCCTGGTGACGGCGCAACTCAAGCGCGTGCTGGATGCCTACACGGCGCTGGAAACGGACGCCGCCAACAAGGTGTGGGCGCGCGATGAAGAAGTCGACGAACACTACCAGTCGCTGTTCCGCGAAGTGGTGACGTACATGATCGAGGATCCGCGCACGATTTCTGCATGCGCGCATCTACTGTTCGTGGCGAAGAACCTCGAGCGGATCGGCGATCACTGCACAAACATCGCGGAAGAAATCCACTTCCTCGTTACCGGCGAACAGCTGCCTGTCGAAAGGCCGAAGGTCGATGCACTCCACCGCAACTGAACTTGAACGCACCCCAATGCGCCCCGCAGCCGCCACACGCCCCTATGCGCTGATCGTCGAGGACGAGCCAGCGCTGGTGGAGTTGATCCGGTACAACCTGATCAAGGAAGGCTATGAAGTTTCCACCGCCCAGGATGGCGAGGAGGCGCTGCTTCTGATCGAAGAGCGCCAGCCGGATATCGTGCTGCTCGACTGGATGCTGCCGAAGCTGGCCGGCATCGAAGTGGCGCGCCGCCTGCGCTCCAAGTCCACGACGCGGAACCTGCCGATCATCATGCTGACGGCGCGCGCCGAGGAAAGCGATCGGATCCGCGGGCTCGACATCGGCGCCGACGACTACATGACCAAGCCCTTCTCGATGTCGGAGCTGACCGCCCGTATCCGCGCCGTGATGCGCCGCATCCGCCCGGCTCTGGCTGAGGACGTGGTCGTCGTTGGCGACATCTCCATGGATCGTGCGGCGCACAAGGTGACGCGCGCAGGCGTGGACGTGCATCTCGGACCGACAGAGTTCCGCCTGTTGGACTATTTCATCCAGCATCCTGGCCGGGTGTTCAGCCGCGAGCAGTTGCTCGACGCGGTGTGGGGCTCGGACGTCTATGTCGAGACGCGCACGGTCGACGTGCATATCGGCCGCCTGCGCAAGGCGCTGAGCAAGGGTGGCGGCGATGATCCGATCCGCACCGTGCGGTCGGCGGGGTATTCGCTGGACGTGGGTTGATCGGGCTTTTGTGAGCCCGCCCTCGGGGTTCGACGGACGGCCCCTCGGGCCTGCTCACCATGAGGGCTTCTCGCCATTGGTTGTGTAGCACTCATGGTGAGCAGAGAGCGTAGCGAACGCCCGTCGAACCACGAGGGCGTGCTGGCAGGATGACAAGCAGGCGCATTGAGGTTTAAAGCCTCCGCAGACCTGCCGGAGCTTGCCCCATGATTCCTCGTTATGCCCGTCCCGAGATGGTTGCGATCTGGGAGCCGGAGCAGCGCTATGCGATCTGGCTCGAGATCGAGACGCTGGCGGCCGAGGCGATGGCCGAGCTGGGGATGATCCCGAAAGAGGTGCCGATCGCGGTGCGGGCGCGGGGCGGCTTCAATGTCGACCGCATCGATACGATCGAGCGCGAGGTGAAGCACGACGTCATCGCGTTCCTGACGTCGGTGGCGGAGCATGTCGGCGACGAAGCGCGGTTCCTCCATCTCGGCATGACGTCGTCTGACGTGCTGGACACCTGCCTCGCGGTGCAGCTGCAGCGGGCGAGCGATATCCTTATCAAAGATGTGGATCGGGTTCTGGCGGCGCTGAAGAAGCGCGCGCTGGAACACAAGATGACGCCGACGATCGGCCGGTCGCACGGCATCCATGCCGAGCCGACGACGTTCGGCGTGAAGCTCGCGGGCTTCTATGCGGAGATGGCGCGCAACCGGAAGCGGCTGGAAATTGCGCG
>CALRWU020000444.1:0-3460 GCA_943371945.1 Azorhizobium sp. AG788 | reverse complement strand
GACGATACGTTCAACCTCCCGCACTTTCAGCGTGGGGTTCTCTTCGGCCAGTTTTGCGATCAGTTCTGAACGGAGCATGCTACCAAAATTGCGCTAAGCGCCGAGGAAGGCAAGAGTTTTTCGACTCGCCCCACAACGGGCGCTGTCATTTCTGTACCGGATTGAACCAGCAACGCCAGATTCCCGAGAAATCTCCTTGGGAGTCATTCTCGTTGGCTTAGGTCAGCGCCCCATTCCAAAAGCAAAACGCCCCCGCTTTCGCGAGGGCGCTCCACATTCCATTCAAGTCCGGCAATTCAAGACCGGAAAGACTACTCGTCCGTCTTCGCGCCCTTGAGGGCAGCGCCGAGGATGTCGCCGAGCGAGGCGCCCGAGTCCGCCGAGCCATACTGCTCGACAGCTTCTTTCTCGTCCTTGATTTCCATCGCCTTGATCGACAGCGAGACCTTGCGGCCCGCCTTGTCGAACGAGATGACCAGCGCGTCGACCTTGTCGCCAACGGCGAAACGCTCAGGACGCTGTTCAGCACGATCGCGCGACAGATCGGTCTTGCGGATGAAGGACTTCATCGCGCCGTCAGCGATCGAGACTTCGATGCCGCCGGTGGTGACTTCCACAACCGTCGTGGTGACGATCGAGTTCTTGCGCAGGTCGATCGTTTCGGTCGGGTCCTGGCTGAGCTGTTTGATGCCCAGCGAGATACGTTCCTTCTCGATGTCGATATCAAGCACGCGCGCCGAGACGGCGTCGCCCTTGTTGTACTTCTTGATGGCTTCTTCGCCGGGCACGTTCCAGTCGATGTCGTTGATGTGGACCATGCCGTCGAGATCCGGGCCGAGGCCGACAAACAGGCCGAACTCGGTGATGCCGCGGACTTCGCCTTCGATGTTGGTGCCAATCGGGTGTTCGGCCTGGAAGGCTTCCCACGGATTGTTCATCACCTGCTTGAGGCCCAGCGAGATGCGGCGCTTGTCGGCGTCGACGTCCAGCACCATCACGTCCACTTCCTGCGAAGAAGAGATGATCTTGCCGGGGTGTACGTTCTTCTTGGTCCAGCTCATTTCGGAGACGTGGATCAGGCCTTCAACGCCATCTTCCAGTTCAACGAACGCGCCGTAGTCGGTGATGTTGGTCACGCGGCCCGTGAGCTTGGCGCCCACCGGGTATTTCGCGGAAACGCCATCCCACGGATCGGTCGCCAGCTGTTTCATACCAAGAGAAATGCGCTGCGTGTCCGGGTTGATCTTGATGATCTGGACTTCGACTTCCTGGCCGACTTCCACAACCTGGCTCGGGTGCGAGACGCGCTTCCAGCTCATGTCGGTGACGTGCAGCAGGCCATCGATGCCGCCGAGATCCACGAACGCACCGTAGTCGGTGATGTTCTTGACGACGCCCTTGCGACGCTCGCCCTCGGCCATGTTGCCGACGATCTCTGCGCGCTGTTCCGCACGGCTCTCTTCGAGCACGGCGCGACGCGAGACGACGATGTTGCCGCGCGGACGGTCCATCTTGAGGATGGCGAACGGCTGCATCTGGCCCATGAGCGGGCCGACGTCGCGGATCGGACGGATGTCGACCTGGCTGCCCGGCAGGAAGGCGTTGACGCCGCCGAGGTCGACGGTGAAGCCGCCTTTGACACGGCCGACGATGGCGCCTTTGACGGTCTCTTTTTTCTCGTGGACGCGCTCGAGGCGGGTCCAGGCCTCTTCACGCTTGGCCTTGTCGCGCGACAGAACCGCGTCTCCGAGCGCGTTCTCGATGCGCTCCAGGTAGACTTCGACGATCGCGCCAACCGTCGGCTGGTTCTCGTCCTGATAGAATTCCTTGGTGGGGATACGGCCTTCGGTCTTGAGACCAACATCGACTGTGATGAAGTCGGATCCAACGGCGGTGACGGTGGCGGGAACAACCCGGCCTTCGATCATCGCGGAGCCGGCAAAGCTCTCTTCAAACAGGGCGGCAAAGTCGTCGGTAGAGGGATTCATCTGGGCGACAGGCATCAAGGCTCCAAAAGGGTTCGTCGTTACAGGCCAACCGGCTCATCCGGCGGACTCGCCGCGGTATGCGGCGTAAATGCTGAATTTCCGCTGGTTCAGCCGGAGATTTCGCGACTTTAGCCGGCA
The DNA here is from genome assembly GCA_943371945.1 of Azorhizobium sp. AG788. GTDB lineage: Bacteria > Pseudomonadota > Alphaproteobacteria > Caulobacterales > Hyphomonadaceae > UBA7672. Next base: position 1,334 of record CALRWU020000444.1, on the reverse strand, counting down.
GGGCCGGAATAGTTGCGAGAGCTGTCCTCAAGACGGGAGCGGGTCTCTAGGCGCTGAGCCGCCCGAAAGTCAAGAGAAAGGCCCGATTCCCGTCCTCCCCTGGCGAAGCCCGGGGGAGGTGGCAAGCGACGCGCACGACCCCAACCTCGGCGCGCAGTTCGCGGCGACGACCCCGTCGTTATGTTCGACGGAGAACCGAATGTGATTAGCGCAGAGCAAGCCGCTCGGAAAATGACACATGCCGGGTTCAAATCCAGGAACGAAATCCCGTCCCGGCGCTTCAGCTGCCTAATGCCGCCGGAGTCTCCAGATGTCGTTTAGCCAGCTCAACCCGCCCATCCCCGTCTCGATCATTGGAAAGGGTGACGGATTTGCCGTCGCCGTGATCGACTACGGTCAGGAACACAACCTGATCTGGGTCACCGCGATCAACGACACAGCCGAGGTCTGGTGCGCCCCCAACCCGCTCGTCCGGATGCAGGGCAACTGGACCATGGGACGCGACCGGCAGAAGTCTGTCGCCTTGCAGGCCCCATCTCCAGCGGCAAGCAAGCCGCAATCGCCACAGATGTCGTGAGCGGCCACAGGATCGAGCAAGGCCTTCGCCAGCAGCGCATTGCGGCGATCGACGACGAGGCTCTACCGCCGCTTGGCGGCCTTCCGCTTCACCGGCGCCACGATGCGCACCTTGCGACCGATCGCGATGCGCACAGATCCAGGCTGCCCCGCCGCGCCGTCCTTGAAGCTGACCTTGGCGGCGTCGAAATGCACGTCCTTGCCCTTGCCCAGCCGGCCGCCCAGCGCCAGCGCCACCAGCTCGTCGAACGTCGCCGCCTTGAAGCGCCAGCTGAACTGCTCGCCGCCGGCTGCAAAACGCAACACCACGCCATCATCCGAACCGGTATCCACGCCGCGCAGCGCAAGCTGCGTCGTCTTCCGCGAGACCGTCTTGGTTGTCGTCCTGGTCATGAGATCAGACCTCGAATGCCCCCACCGGGCACAACACTAACCCCGTCTCAGTATCAATCGTCTGATGCGCATCAACCGGCCAACTGCTATTCCCCCGGCGCGTGTGCAATCCCGCCACAGCCTTAGTCAGTATGCGCAACCGACAGCCGCACCCTCCATCGCCGGCCGGACAGGAGAGACCTGAATGAAATCCATCGTCGTCACGGGCGCCTCGACGGGTATCGGCTGGGGCTGCGTGAAGGTTCTGACCGCGAAGGGCTTCCATGTGTTCGGCAGTGTGCGGAAGAAAGTCGACGCGGACCGCCTCAGCGCAGAATTCGGCGCCGCCTTCACCCCGCTCCTGTTCGACGTCACCGATGAAGCCG
>CALRWU020000443.1:0-3472 GCA_943371945.1 Azorhizobium sp. AG788 | reverse complement strand
CCTTCTTCTGTCGAGCGCAGGCGCATATTCGCAAGCGGTGGCTGATCGCGGGCGTTGACCTTCGGGTCTGGCAATCCCAAACTTGAGTTAAGACAAGTGAGGCCGGGCCAGTTGCGAGCATGTACACCATGCGCGCCCACGAGAAGGAGCCACAATTGCAAGTCCAGATCGCAGGCAAGAAAATCGAAGTCGGCGCAGCGCTGCAGGAGCGCATAGCCTTCGGACTCGAGTCGCGCGTATCGAAATACTTCAACCGGACTGGCGAAGCGTTCGTCACGGTGTCGAAACCGGGCTGGGCCTTCTACGTCGACTGTTCGATCCATCTGCCCTCGGGCGTGACGCTGCAGGCGCATGGCGAAGGCGATGATGGTTACCAGGCTTTCGAGATGGCGCTCGACAAGATCGAGAAGCGCGTACGCCGGTACAAGAACCGACTCCGCAATCATCGCGCGAAGGATGGAGCGTCGGTTGAGACCGCGTTCGAGCGGATCATCGTTCCGCTGGAAGACACGGTTGATGGCGATGACAGCGCGGCAGTGGAATCCGAAGGCGGGGATTCCCCTGTTATCGTAGCCGAGGCCGACACGCGGATTCAGACAATGACTGTTTCCATGGCGGTCATGCAGCTCGAGCTGGCCGATTCCCCGGCAGTCATGTTCCGGAACGCCGCTCACGGGCGCCTGAACATGGTCTTCCGCCGGGCGGACGGTAATGTCGGTTGGGTCGATCCCGGCAAGGATGCCTGAGAGCAGATTTAGACTATTTCCGTAGGGCTCCAGTCCGGCTATCTCCCGCCGGCGGACCGGGCGACGGGGTTTCTCTTTTGTCGGGTTCAGTTGAGTGATGACCACAGCTTTTTCGGCAGGCGGCCTTTGATCATGTCGACCCTGGGCGAACTTCTCCTCCCCAACGCCGTCGTCGCAAGGGCTCGCTGGCAGGGACGCAAGCAGGTCCTGACGGAGATGTCGGGCCTGATGGCCCGTGCGCTCGGCCTTGACCCTCGCGAAGTCTACGAAGCGGTCCAGGAACGCGAACGGCTGGGGTCCACAGGCGTGGGCGAGGGGGTGGCGATCCCCCACGCGCGGATTGAGTCCCTGACGCGACCCGTGGGCGGGTTTGCCCGCCTGTTGGAGCCTGCGGATTTCGAGGCCATCGATGAACGTCCAGCTGACCTGATCTTCATGCTCCTGGCGCCCACGGACGCTGGCGCTGATCACCTCCGGGCGCTGGCCCGTGCGGCCCGTGTGTTCCGCCAGGAACGTATCCGGGCAGCCCTGCGTCAGGCCCAGACTGAGGAGGCCGTTCTGGCCATCCTGTCGCCGGATACGGTCACAGACGCCGCCTGATCGGCGTTTCCGGTCCTACCCTGCGTGAAATTCCACAATCTGCTGCGCCAGCCAATCCGGCTGCTCAAGCGGGACCATGTGGCCGGCACTGTTCGCCAGGACGGCTTTGGCGCCGGGGATCAGGGCCGCCATGCGCTCTATGGTCTCCCATGGCGCAAAAGGGTCGCTGTCTGCGCCGACCAGCAGGACAGGGATTTCCAGCTCGGCCAGGCGGGGCGCCAGCGACGCGCGCGTGCTGGTCTCCTTCAGCTGAGCCACCAGCACGGCCTTGCCGAGGTCGCGGTCCATGGCCCGAATGACGTCCACGACCTGTGGATCAGCCTGACGCGAGGGATGGACGAACTGGTTGAGGCGGGTCGCGGGCATGCCGCGGTAGTCGTGCTTTTCCAGCATCGCCAGGGCCCGCGCCCGGTCGGCCTTTTCCTGGTCGGTCAGGCCGAAGGCTGAAGACCCGACCGTGATGAGCGACGCGACTCGGCCGGGATTCGCGAGGGCGTATTCCAGCGCCAGGTAGCCGCCCATCGAAAAGGCGACGAGATCGATCGGCTCCCCGGTGGATGCGACGGAATGAATCAGGCCCAGCATTCCTTCCCGGGTCTGCTCCGTCTCGGTCGGCACATAGTCGCAGGAAAAGCGCGGAATCAGGCGCTGCCAGACCGGTCCCCACAGCCTTTGGTCGCACATTGTCCCGGGCAGGAATGTCAGGATTTGCGCCATCGGACTTCCTTGCGTTTCCCCGCTTGATCCGGGGCGGGTCTCACTATAAGCAACGCGCTCCCAAATCGGGAGCGGCCCTCGGGCGGCAACCGAACCACGGATGTGGGGCCATAGCTCAGTTGGGAGAGCGCTTGCATGGCATGCAAGAGGTCGTCGGTTCGATTCCGTCTGGCTCCACCATTCCTTTCCTGATCACAGGCGCAAAGTTGCACTCCCGCCCGCGGGGGTGATCGGCCGCAGAACGCAAACGGCCCGCGAAGCGATCGCGGGCCGTTCATGTATCGGGTCAGGAGGGCCGGGCGTCGCCGAGCGTTCTTCCTCGCCCTCCTCGACTTCGAGATCGGCGTCCTCCTCGAACTCGTCCTCGTCGATGACAGTCAGATCGTCGTCGTCCTCGTCATCATCGAGATCGTCGTCGTCATCGTCATCGTCGTCATCGTCGTCGAAATCGTCGTCGTCATCCTCGTCGTCGTCGATTGCGATTACGGCCTCGTCTTCGGATTCAGCCTCTTCTTCGGCTTCCTCTTCTTCCTCGTCCTCATCGTCGTCGAGGTCTTCATCCTCGTCGTCTTCGTCTTCGTCATCCTCGAGATCTTCGTCGTCGTCCTCGTCGTCCTTGACCACGGCCGCCTTCTTGGCTGGCGCGGGCTTCGGCTTGGCGGCCGCAGCCGCACGCTTGGGCTTCGTCGGTTCAGCGGTCACCACCACGACCGTTTTGCACTTGGGGCAAACGGGCGGGAGTTTCCCGAGGTCATAGAATCTGGACCCGCATTCCGGGCAAAGATGTTTGTCGCCGAGGTCGGTGCTAGCCAAGGTGTTTCCCCATGCTTGGGTCGGCGCTTGCCATGTCTGCGCGAGGCTGTAAAGCGCTCATGTTCGGCCAGCCAGATGGCGTCTGGCGCGGCCACACACAAGGCTTGAAAAGCACATGCGTGCGAGTTCTCGATCTGTCGTCCGGATCTCCGGATCGGTCCGTGCGCCTGGCGACAAATCCTGTTCGCACCGGGCCGTCATGATGGCGGCCGTGGCAAGCGGCGAATCGACCGTTACGGGCCTTCTGGAGGGCGAGGATGTGCTCAACACGGCCCGGGCCGTGAAGGCGCTGGGCGCCGGGGTGGAGCGCACCGGACAGGGATCCTGGACAATCGCCGGCGTCGGCGCCCGGGGTTTTGAGACCCCCGCCGCCGATCTCGATTTCGGGAATTCGGGAACCGGGGCCCGCCTGATGATGGGCCTGGTCGGCGGCCATGACGTTGCGGCGCGGTTCGTGGGCGACGCGTCCCTGTCGTCGCGACCGATGGAGCGGGTGCTGAAGCCGCTGCGCCAAATGGGAGTCGTCGCAGATACGGCTGCGGGCGGGCGCCTGCCGGCGCTGATCAAGGGCGGACGGCTGACGGCGATCCGCTACG
>CALRWU020000442.1:0-3482 GCA_943371945.1 Azorhizobium sp. AG788 | reverse complement strand
GATGCCGGTATCTTCGACGACGGCTGGCGGGATGGGGGGCGCTGGCGTGACGGGTTCCGCCGGCGCGCAGGCCGATGCGGCGGCGAGCGCCAGGGAAGCGAGAAGGGAAGTACGGAGCAGGAGAGAACGGTTCACGGCGCGCCTTTTGGACTGTCGCCGCAAGATGGAGCGGCGAGCCAGTTGACGCTACACGGAGCGGAATGTCGATTGGCTCGGCGCAGGGTTTCGCGCATGACGGTGCGATCCCTGCGGCGGGGGGCCGGGGTTCGGTTTGGTGAGTTTGGCCTGAGGCTAGGTCAGGCTGATTTTGCGCAACATGATCCGCTCATTCCGACATCCTTCGACAGGCTCAGGATGAGGCGTCGGGATCCGGGAGCGGTGTGGTGCGTGTGTGGGGTTGAAGCCGCAATGCAGGACAAGCTGCGCGTTCTGCCCTGGATCCCGACTTTCGTCGGGATGAGCGGGGAGAGAGCGAGCGTGGGTGTCCGCACGGTGTGCGGAGACTGGACTCCGGCCTTCGCCGGGGACGCGGCCAAAGGGCCGCTTCCAGTGGAGAGGCCGGTTGGTGCGGCCTGAAGCGTTTCCTCTGTGAGGTCGTTCGGCGTCGGGAGCTGATCTTCGTGCGCCTCATCCGTGTGCCAATCACGGGTGTTGCGGTGGATGATCGTCCGACACGTCGAGACGACGTTGGACACGAGCCAGCAGAACGCGCGCAGCATGGCCTCCAGCAAAGGCTGGCGGGTTGATGGGGTCACTACTCCGTATGTGCGCGTTTGCGGACGTGTCATGTCGACGAATATACGGCCGCCGGAATGGGGGTAGGACGGCGCGACGGGGATTTATATTTTTGCGTTTTTCGATCCTACAGTTTTTTCTCGCAAGCGATTGAAACTGCGGGAGAAGATTTTCGGCTTTCCGCCGATTTTGCACGCTGTGGCGCCCCTGCAGGTAAGCGCTGGCGCGGCGGTGGGGCTCTGCTAGGGTGGCGCGGGTTAGAGTGTGGGTGGCTGGCGTGAAGCGTTTTATCGTGTGTTTTGACGGCACCTGGCAGAAGTTGCGCCAGCCGAAGCCGACCAACATCGCAATCATCGCGCGCAGCATCGCGCATACGCACACGCTGGAGGACGGGACCAAGATCCCGCAGATCGTCATCTACAGCCAGGGCGTCGGCTCGAACGTGGACGCGTTGGGCAAGGACGGGTTCATGGATGGGTTCAGCGAGGGCCTGAACCAAATCCTGGGCGGCGTGTTCGGCGAGGGGCTCGAGGACAATATCGTCGAGACCTATCTGCGGCTGGCATTCAACTATGAGGCAGGCGACGAGATCTATGTGTTCGGGTTCAGTCGCGGAGCGTTCTGTGCACGGAGCTTTGCGGGGCTGATTGGCTGCGCAGGCATTGTCAGCCGCATGCACGCGGAAAAGGCGTGGGACGCCTTCAGGCTCTATCGCGCGCACCCGGGACCGAAGGCGACCAAGTTCGAACTGGAAGATTATGAGCGCGCGCGTCGCGACTTCCGCGCCAGCTATGGCAAGGGCAAGCGGGCGGCTGACGGCACGCGCCTCAAGAGCGACGAGGCGCCGACGATCACCTATCTCGGCATCTTCGAGACGGTCGGGCAGCGCGGGGTGCCGAGTGCGCTGGGTGGAATGGCGCGGTTCTTCAACAAGCGGTTCGGCTTCCACGACATGACGATCGGCCAGAGCGTTCTGTCGGCGCGCCATGCGGTGGCAGTGGACGAGAACCGGCTCGGCTTTCCGCCGACGCTATGGGAGGGCGTGGACGAGGCCAACAAGCGGCCGCACTGTCAGCCGGGACGCCAGCACTATTCGCAGCGCTGGTTCATCGGCACGCATGGCGATGTCGGCGGGGGCGAGGGCTCTCCACTGTCGGCGGCGCCGCTGAAGTGGGTGGCCGAGGGCGCGGCAGAGTGCGGGCTGCGCTTCTATGGAACGTATGGCGAGGATGAATCGCCGCTGGCGCAGGCGGTGCGCGAGGCGGGGCTGGTGTTCAAGGGCAGGATTTCGCGGCCACGTTTCTGGGACTCGCTGTCGCCGATGAACTATCCGATCTACACGCGTCGAATCTGGTCAGGAAAGTCGCGCAAGGATCGGCCCACCATCGACTATGCCGGCAGTGTGCTTGATCCGAGCGTGGTGGAGCGGTTGTCGGCCAGCGATATGAAGCCGCGCTACAATCCCGATCCGTTGAAGCCGTTCGTGCCGGTGCTGATCCCGCCGCCGCCCAAGCCGGCGAAGAAGGGGAAGAAGGCCAGGCAGGCGGAGGCAGCGGAGTCCGCCGAGCTGAAGACGCCGCTGGTGGATGCTCAGATGAAAGAGAACCGGGCGGAGTAATCGCGAAGCCAACATATGGCTTGAGCCGTTCCTGCATATACCTGCGCGCGACCAAGTAGCCGCAGCCTAGGTCCCATCGTTGACGATCAGGCATACGTTCGTTGTCTGCGGATGATCGAAGCTGGTCGTGTTGATCTGAAACGACCTCCGCGCAATCGCGCTGCGATGGGCTAAAGAGCTGACGAGTTCATCAGGTTCAGTGCCCGCCATTTGAGATCGGCCCCATAATGGGGCGCCTGCTGCACGGCTCCGTACACGCCCAATGCTATGATTGTACTGCGATTGTTGTGGCGGCCAGGGTCGGCGGCCAATTCCACACGCAGTTTGGGAGAATAAGCTTCTCAATTCAGCCGTTGTCGCGATCGCAAGCCAACGCTGGTTGTCACCGGCATTCTGGCGAGGCGCGTTCAGTTGAGGGTTCGTCGGGTGCTCGCATGAAATACTTTCGTCGCTTGATGTCGGAGGCGCCAACGGCGCCGCTGCTTTCAGAACTCTCTGCGGTGAGCGATGCGTGGGCTGTTGCAACAGGCCGACAGGACAAGATCGCGGTTCAGCGCGAGGCCATGGCGGTTCCGCTGCGCGGCTTGCGCAAGTCGACGATCGCCAATCGTGCGCGGCGCGATGTGCATGAGTCGCGGTGGACCAATACGTCGAAGCCTTTTCAGCAGGCGCGACAATTCCTGACCCGTTTTGCGAAGAGTCAGCGCGGCGAACTCGGCCGCGCAAAGCTTGTTCTCTTGCCCGCAGGGCGCCGCGTTTATCCGCATGTGGACCGTGGCGAGTATTACCTCTTCCGCGATCGCTATCATCTTGTGCTGAAGTCGACGGCCGGGTCGTGGCTCAGGGCGGGCGATGAGGAAGTCACCATGCGCGAAGGTGAACTCTGGTGGTTCGACAACAAGGCCGTACACGAAGCCTGGAACAAGGGAGAAGAAGACAGGATACACCTGATCTTCGATGTTCTCAGTCGTGAGAAGAAGGCTGAGCTTGAGAGCGTGATGGTGACGCGCGGGGCGGCTCCGATCGCGGATGCCTCATCCGGAGTGTGACCGATCGGGACCTCCGATGGGCGCCTGATTTTTTCGGTCTTGCATTCTTTCGGTGATCGCGCGCTGATGGTGTGACGGAT
>CALRWU020000441.1:0-3495 GCA_943371945.1 Azorhizobium sp. AG788 | reverse complement strand
GATGGCGCCGAGCATGGAGGGAATGCGGTATTCGGCGATATTGCGGGCATGGGCGCCGGAGAGGACATTCACTGTCGCCGACTGGAACCAGTGGATGGCGACCGGCTTCTTGTTCCGCAGCTCGTCATGGTAGCGGATCACCACATAGTCGCCTGTCTCCATCATTTCGGAGGAGGCTTCGGTGAAGCGGCCTTCGTCGCGATCCAGAACGGGCATCGCGAACAGGCCCGGAATGGCCAGAAGAAACACGAGGCCCGCCAGCACGGCATAGGCCCAGCGGCTTTCAGTCAGCCTGTCAAAATTAGCCATCACGCGTGGAACTATCCCAGACAGGTCGGAAGACAGGTGGCCGATTCGGACGATCCCCGGCCGGAACGGGCGGATCATAACGGCTCTTTTTCGGGGCGTCGCCGGGTTTGTTCGCCCCATGATTGAGCAATATGGCACGAGCATCACAAGCCCGCTTGCAGGCCGCCCCTCGCAAGCTGGTCCCGGGGCGGCTATAGGTCTGCCATGGATGCGCGCGTCAAGATGGACCGGATGATGACTGCTGGCGAAGGCCGCCCCGAATTCAGCGTTGTCTCGCCCGTGCGGAACGAGGCGGAGAACGTCGATACGCTGGTGCGGGAAATCGCGTCCGCCCTGTCTGGCCGCGCCTTCGAGATCATTTTCGTCGACGACGCCTCGCAGGACGACACGCGCGCCCGGCTGCACGCTCTCAAAGGGGAAGTTCCGCAGCTGCGGGTGCTTGGCCATCGCAAGAATGCCGGGCAGAGCCGGGCGGTTCGCACCGGGGTGGTCGCCGCGCGCGCCAATGTCATCGTCACGCTGGACGGCGACGGTCAGAACGATCCGGCTGATATTCCGGGCCTTCTCGGCCAGCTAAACCGGTCGGACGCGCCGATGGAACTCGCCCTGATCCAGGGCCGCCGGGCCAAGCGCATCGATAGCGGCTGGAAGAAGATGGGGTCGCGCCTCGCCAATAATGTACGCCGGTCGGTGCTTAAAGACGCGAATTCCGACTCGGGCTGCGGCATGCGAGCTTTCCGCCGCGACGCCTACATGCTGCTCCCGTATTTCGATCACATGCACCGCTATCTGCCAGCCCTGATGATGTCGGAAGGCCTGCGCGTCGAAGAACGGGAAGTCGGGCATCGCGCCCGGCAGCATGGCAGGTCGAATTACACCAATTTTGGCCGTCTGGCGGTGGCTGTCTCGGACATGCGCGGCGTCATGTGGCTACGCAAACGGCGGCGGTCGCCGGGCGGCGTGGACGAAATCTGACGGGCCGGTCATTCTGGGGTTGGGCAGGCCTAAGGGTCGGAGGGCTTTCAATTGGACAGCAAAATCGCTACCGGTTTACGGATCGACGCCATGGAACGACGGGCGAAACGTTCCGGGCGGGGCGGGCCACAGAAGGGATCACCCATGCGCGTTATCTTCGGGATTTTCCCGCTGCTTGCTATTCCAGTTGTCATCTACAACCTGATGGCGCTCACGGCCGGGGGCGGACTCGACGCCAACGGCGTCTCCATGATGACGATGCAGTTGTCCGACCCGGCGCGCGGCACGCTGATCTTTGGCGCCTGGCGGGTCACGGGTGGCGACATTCTCATCATCCTGTCGATGGTGTTCTTCTTTGTCGAAATCCTGAAATCGACATCGACAGGCTCGTCCACAATCGCGAACCACGCAGTTTCGATGCTGGTGTTCATCGTCTGCCTGGTCGAGTTCCTGCTGATGCCGAACTTCCAGACCTCGACCTTCTTCATCCTCACCGTGATGAGCCTGCTGGACGTTCTCGCCGGGGTGGTTGTGACGATCGTCTCCGCCCGCCGCGACTTCAGCGTCGGCGACGGCCAAAACTGATCGCGACCCGGCCGGATTGAACACTTAAGGGCGCAGCGCGTACCTCTGAGGGAGCGGACGCATGGGCATTTTCTTCGACCAGGACTGGTTTGATGACCGGCTCAAGGCTGCTGGCCTGACGCGCGCGTCGCTGGCGCAGGCAGCCGGCATGACCATCGACGAGGTCGAGATGGTGTTCGCGGATCGCCGCGAGTTGGAAGGCTCCGAAGTGCACGCCATCGCGCGCATGTTGGGGACCGACGCCCAGGAAGTCGCGATGCGTTCCGGCGCGGCTGATCCCGGCATGCTTGCGTCGACGCCCGTCATGCGCGCCTCACCCCGCAACGAGCCTTCAGCGCCGGCAGGTTTTGTGGTCACGCGTGAGGTGATTGCAGGCCTGCACGAACGGATGGACCGGCTCGAGCGCATGATCGAGATGGTGCTGCACAAGCTGGATCGGCGTTAGGCGAGTCTCAGGCCTCGGTCTCGAGGCTGGGGCGCAGCGGCGTACGGGCTTCGGGTTGCAGGTAGGCCTGGCGGGCCTGCTGGGCGGGAACGCGCTGTCTATCCAATTGGCCCAGCAGATGCGCTCCGAAGGCTGGTGCAAACCAGAATTGCGCTTCGTGTTTGGCGCGCTCGGAGGCGCGTCCCGGATCGGCGCGGCGTTCTTCGCCCGAGCCACGGCGTTCGTCGAACCGTTGGCGTCGGTCTTCATTACGGAACACGTGCGGGGCTGGTTCGACGCGCATGCATGTTTAACTGCAAGCGCCGCGCCGCGTTCCGTTCACAAACGTGAACTCTGGGGAATGGTGGTTAACTGCCGTCAGGCGCAGCTGAAGGTGCGGGACGCGTCCCGGTAACTCAGCCGTCCTTGGGCTTGTCGGTCGGCGGCGCAAAGCTGCCCATCGTGAGCTGTGCGAGCTGGCGCTGCATGTCCATCATCTGCTGCTGCAGGGCGCGGATCGCGTCGATGCCGGTCGGCGGCATGGATGGCTTCGGCGCGTCGCCCGTGGGGGCTGCGCCGGGCATTCCAGGCATTCCCGGCATCATCCCAGGCGTACCTGACATCCCGTTGGTGCCGGGCGCTCCGGGCGCTCCGGGCGGTCCAGGCACGAAGGGCGCGAAGAATTTCATCGTGTCCTCGAACATCGACATGTTCTTGCGGACCTGTTCCTCGAAGGCCTTTGCCTTGTCCTCGCCGACGGTGGTCGACATGTAGTCGCGCCACTTTTCCTGCTGCTGGTTGAACGTCTTCATCGACATTTCGAGATAGGCCGGCAGCATGGTCTGGAAGTTGTCGCCGTAGAACTGGATCAGCTGGCGCAGGAAGGAGACGGGCAGCACGCCCTCCTTCTTGTTTTCCTGCTCGAAGATGATCTGGGCGAGAACGGCGCGGGTGAGATCCTCGCCCGACTTGGCGTCCTGCACGATGAACTCCTTGCCCTGGCGGGTGAGTTCGGAGAGATGCTCGAGCGTGACATACGCGCTGGCCGAGGTGTCGTAGAGGCGCCGGTTGGCGTACTTCTTGATGACGATCCGATCGCCGTGCGCACCGTTGGCTTGCGTCAAAGGTCCATCTCCCGTCGGCCATCCGTTCCGGCGCGTAACGCGACCGTCGGACAGCGCATTAAAAGCGTTTTCAACCTC
>CALRWU020000440.1:0-3496 GCA_943371945.1 Azorhizobium sp. AG788 | reverse complement strand
CGCTGATGCTGACTGACAATCTGCCGACTGCCTATCTCGGCGCCACAAATGCCGACATCCGTCCGGGCGGCATCGTGGCTGTGGTGGGGCTTGGTCCTATCGGCTTGATGGCGGTGGAGATTGCCTTCGCTCTGGGCGCCGCGCGCGTCTTCGCCGTTGATCTCGTTCCCGAACGCCGGGCCATGGCCGAGCGCCTCGGCGCTATCGCGCTGCCGCCAGGCGACGAACGCGCTGTGCTGAAAGAGCTGACGCATGGTCGCATGGCGGACAGCGTGGTGGAGGCGGTGGGGGCGGATGCGACGCTGAAACTGGCGCTATCGCTGGCGGGCAAGCAGGGGACGGTGTCGACCATCGGCGTCAATCAGACGAAACAATTCCCGTTCCCGATGGCTCTGGCTTTCAACAAGGGGCTCACCTTCCGCACCAGCCTGTGCTCGGTGGTCAAGCATTGGTCAGAACTCGTTCCGCTGGTGCGCAGCGGCCGCCTGAAACCGGAGCAGTTCATTTCCCACCGCATGCCGCTGTCGGAAGGCGCTCACGCCTACAGCCTGTTCAACGATCGCCGCGACGGCGCGCTGAAGATGGTCCTGACGGTCTGAGCGCCTAGGCCTTGGCCTGGGCTTCCGCCTCTGCCCGCTGACGCTGCTGGCGATAAAGCCCGACGAAATCAATGGGATCGATCATCAGCGGCGGATGCCCGCCCTCGCGGGTGATATCCGCAATGATCCGACGAGCGAACGGGAACAGCAGCCGCGGACACTCGATCAGCAGCATCGGCTCGGCGTCTTCCGGCTTGGCGTCCTGCAGCTGGACGACGCCCGCATAAACGAGCTCCACGATGAACACGACGGCGTCCTGGCGCTTGGCGCGGGCCGACAGTTTCAGTTCGACCGCGAAAATCTTTTCGGCCGGCGGACCCGGCTCCACGCGCACGTCGATGCCGAGTTCGATCTCCGGCGCGGCGCCGCTCTGCTGTGAGGCGAACAGGCCCGGATTTTCGAATGAAAGGTCCTTAACGTACTGCGCCAGCACGCGGATCATCGGCGGGCCGGCGGCGTCGGCGGCTTCCGGAGTGGCGGTTTCGGTCATGCGGCGTGTCCAGAATTGTCTGAATCTGAAGGCTGGGCGGCTATCACGCTGCTGCGACGTCGGCAACAACGGGCTGACTTGGCGTGTTTTGTGTCTATATTGATCCGACGGGTGACAAGGACTGTTCCTTGTCCTGCCCACAAGCTGAAGGTTGGCCTTGTCTATTGATCTCATCATCCTTGCGGCGATCGCGGTTTTTGTGATTTCGCGCCTGTACGCGGTTCTGGGCCAGAAAACCGGGGCAGAACCCCCGGCGCGCCGCCTGCGTGAGGCGGCCGTGCGGGCGCCCGAACGGGCGGAAGAGGCTGCCGCCGAAGCTGCTGCTGAAAAGCGCCGCCTGCGCCCGGCGTTCACCGGACCTGCCGCGGCCGGCATGGAAGCGATTGCGGTTGAAGATGAGACCTTCAACCCCGAAGAATTCACCCGTGGCGCCCGCAAGGCCTACGAAATGATCGTTGCGGCCTTCGCCGATGGCGACCGTGACGCCTTGCGCCAGCTGGTCGATCAGGACGTGTTCGACGCCTACAGCGACGCCATCGCTGAGCGTGAGCGCGCCGGCACAGAACCGATGCGTCTCGTCCGCCTGCGTCAGGCCCGCATTGCCGAGGCTTCGGTCGATGCCGGCAACATGGCACGTGTCATGGTCTCGTTCGAAAGCGACCTCTCCGATGGCGAGAACATGCGCAACGCCAAGGAGATCTGGACGTTCAAGCGTCAGCTGAAGATCGACAATCCGAACTGGCTGCTCGACGAAGTCACGACTGCGACCTGATCCGCAGCTGAAGCCAAGCTGGTTTTCGATGACGCGCCGGCTCTCTCTTGAGGAAAAAAAGCTCTGGCACAGGGTGGGGCGCACCGTTCGCCTGATGCCGGGACGCGCCCACGAGCCGGTCGAACACGAGACCGTCGCCAGTACCAGCGAAGACGATGCTCCCCGCACGCCTCGCTCCGCCATCCAGTCGGCGCCCAGCGCGTCTGCGCGCGCCTCACGACCCGGCCCACCTGAAGACCTTTCGGGCCAGCGTCGTATCCGCCGCGGCCAGAACGAAATCGACGCGCGCCTCGACCTGCACGGCCACACGCAGGATACGGCTCACCGCGAGCTAATCGATTTCGTGCTGCGTCAGGCCGCGCTTCAGGCGCGCTGCGTGCTGGTGATCACGGGCAAGGGCAGGCTGGGGACCGGCATCCTGCGCGCCCGCCTCTTCGACTGGATCGCCGACCCGTCCCTGCGTCCGGTCATCGCCGGTTATGCCGCCGCCCATCCGCGCCATGGCGGCGCAGGCGCGACCTACATCTTCCTGCGTCCACGGCGGTAGGTCAGGCAGTGATGTCAAACCGCTTGCGAATGCGGTCCACTGGCGTGCCGTCCTTCAGGGGCACACCAACCAGCCGGTCGTAGTCGACAAACCCCTGCCGCGCATAGAAGGCGAGACCGCCTGTGTTGTCGGCGCGGATGGTTGCGTCGATCACCGCAACCCTGGCTGCGCGGGCGGCCTCCAGTGTCGCGGCAAACAGCGCACCGCCAACGCCACGCTGCGTCAGGCCAAGCCGCGCGAAGGTGCCGATTGTCGCCCAGCCATCTGGCAGGGGGTCGTCAGGGTCGAACGACCGCATCAGCCCCTGAAACCCCACCAGCTCGGCTCCATCCTCAGCGACGAAACAGGACACCAGCTGGGGGAGCGAGATGTAGGCTGCATCCATCGATGTGGCATCGAAAGCATCCTCATAAGCGGTCGTGCCGCCCACCGCGATGATCGCATTGATCAGCTCGGCCATGGCCGCCGCATCGGAGGGTCTCGCGGGACGTACAGTCAGCGACACGTTCAGGCTTCAGCAGTCTTTATCACCGCCGCCGCCGCGAACTCGTCATAGACACGCAGAGCATCCGCGCCGTGAACCATCGCCGGTCCGCCGCCCATCTGTACGGCTACCGCCAGCATCTCGGCGACTTCCTGCCGGCTTGCGCCCGCCCGCACCGAATTGCGCGCATGATAGGCGATGCAGCCATCGCAGCGCGTCGCGACACCTATGGCCAGCGCAATCAGCTCCTTGGTCTTGTGATCGAGCGCGCCTGGTGTCTGCGCAGCCTTGCTCAAGGCGCCGTAGGATTTCACGGCATCGGGAACCAGATGCAGCAATTCGCGGGAATACCTGTCGAGTTCTGCAATACGCTCTGCGCCTGATCCGCTCATCGCTCGACCTCCCTCGATGAAATCCGCTAGTCGGCGCGCGAAGCCTTTTCCGCAACGCCCGATTTGCCCTGCCGCGCCTGCAGCGTCTTCGCCACTTCGTCGAGTGACACGCCACGCGAGCGCAAGGCCACGAACAGGTGATAGATCAGGTCCGCCGCCTCCGCCGCGACCGCCTTGTCGTCCTGCGATGCAACCGCCAGCGCTGCTTCAAC
>CALRWU020000439.1:0-3500 GCA_943371945.1 Azorhizobium sp. AG788 | reverse complement strand
GCCGGGCACAGGCCAGTCTCGATGCGGAGACAGCAGCCGCCCGCGCGACCGCCAACCGGCTCGCCAGCGAGGCCGAGGACCTGCGCGGATTGCTCAGTTCTCTGGCGAAAAATGCGCCGCCAAAACCGTCGCTCAAACCACCCCTCAGCGCGCGCCCCAAACCACCCGCCGGGTCCGCGAGCCCGCCAACGTCCAAGACGCCAGCCCCGGTCGCGACCAGACCCTCACCAAGCGCGCCGCTCAACCCGGTTGTCGGAACTCCGGTGCGGCGCTTTGGCCGCACGATCGAGGGGGAAAAGCAGGAGGGCCTCACCCTGAGCGCGCGGGCCGGCGCGACAGTGGTGGCGCCGCTGGATGCGCGGGTGCAGTTCTCCGGACCGTTCCGCAGCTATGGCCAGATGGCCATCCTCGACGTCGGCGGCGACGTGCTCGTGGTGGTTTCGGGGATGGAAACGCTGTTTCCCGAGGCCGGCCAGTGGGTTCTCGCCGGGGAACCTATCGGCCGGATGGCAGACAGAAAGACGCCATCTCCTGAACTTTATCTCGAAGTAAGGAAGCGGGGTCAGCCTGTTGATCCGGAAACTTGGCTGGCGAAGCGCCGTTGACCCGGCGGCGCGCGACGCGCCGGCAAACGGCAAGGTGATGCGGAAAGTTCGACGCGCGACGCATGGGCATGTTGAACTTCACGCAGATGGCGTCAAAGTGAATTTGGACGTCGGACGGATGACACAGGAGCAGCGCAGCATGCGCAAGTGGTGGTTGGCCCCGGTTATCGGAGCAGGCCTGTTGGCAGCGACCGTTGGCGTTTCGGCGTTTGCCGTCACGACGAACCAGTCCGCCAAGAAGGCCGAAGTCTACCAGCAGCTCGACCTGTTCGCTGACATCCTGGCGAAAGCCCAGGCCAACTACGTCACCGAGTTCGACACCAACGAGGCCGTGGAAGCCGCGATCAACGGCATGCTCGCCTCGCTCGACCCGCACTCGTCCTATCTCGACCCGGAAGACTTCAAGGACATGCAGACGCAGACCTCCGGCGAATACGGCGGTCTCGGCATCGAGGTCACGGCGCAGGACGGGTTTGTGAAGGTCGTCTCGCCGATGGACGGCACGCCTGCATTCCGCGCCGGCATCAAGTCTGGCGACTTCCTCACCGCCATCGACGGCAAGTCGATCGTCGGCCTGCCGCTCAACGACGCCGTCAAACAGATGCGCGGCCCGGTTGGCGCCCCGCTCAACGTGACCGTCGTGCGCGACGGCGTGGAACCTTTCGACGTCAGCCTGACGCGCGAAGTGATCCGTCCCGAAGTCGTCAAGGTGAAAGCCATCGGCGATGTCGGCTATATCAGAATCACCACGTTCAACGAGCAGACCGTGAAAGCGCTCGACGGTGGCATGGAAAAAGTCCGCAAAGAGGTGAAAGGCCAGCTCAAGGGCCTCGTGCTCGACCTGCGCGATAACCCGGGTGGCCTGCTCGAAGCTTCCATCGAAGTGACCTCGCGCTTCGTCAATGGCGGCGAAGTTGTCTCCACACGCGGCCGTCGCGAAGGCGACCAGCGTCGCTACAACGCCGTGCGCGCTGCGCGCTTCCCGGACGTGCCCATTGTGGTTCTGGTGAATGGCGGCTCTGCTTCGGCTGCCGAGATCGTCGCCGGCGCCCTGCAGGATCGCAAGCGCGCGGTCGTCATGGGCGTCACCTCGTTCGGCAAAGGCTCGGTGCAGACCGTGCTGCCGCTCGGACCGGGCAAGGGCGCGATGCGCCTCACGACGTCGCGCTACTACACGCCAGCCGGCCGCTCGATCCAGGGCGCAGGCATCGAGCCGGATTTCGAGGTCGCTCCCATCCGCCTCTCGGAGAAGGACATCGCCGAGCTGAAGACCCGCGCCGCGCGCTTCACCGAAGCATCCCTGCCCCACGCGCTCGAGAACGAGCAAGGCGCGGAACGGAAGCCGCCGCACGTGCCAACCGACATGCCGCCGGAAGGCTACAAGGGCGAAGACTACCAGCTCGACCAGGCTGTTGCCCTGATCCGCGCCGGCAAGGCCACGCCAGGCGCTGCAAGCGCCATGGCCGCAAAGCCCGCTCCTGTCACGCCGTAGGACATACGCCACGCCGCAATCGAAAAGGCCCAGCTTCGCCGCTGGGCCTTTTTGCTATCCTGCCTCGATCAGGCGAAGCCCTGCTTGCAACTTCGCCTCGATTTCGGGCCACACGATTTCTAGGCGCGCGAGAAGTTCGGAAGTCGGACAATTGCCAATCAGAAGGCGAACTACAGCGATCTCTCCCGACTGATATGTGAAGGCAACAAAGTCCGCGTCCCGCGTGATGATGTGGGCTGGCATCCGCAACGCCATCGCCCAGATGGCTGTGTCTGGCTTCCCTAGCAGTCCAAGTGCAGACACGTGATGAGCCTGATGACCTCTGGCCGAAACCCATGCTGCGGCCCGCCACGGCAGGTTCTCGTCAACAATGAAGTTCATTCAGCGGCAACAGCGGGTAGGCCGTCGGTCAGGGTCGCCCCGTAAGCAAGACAGGCCCTAATGTCTTCGGTGGTCAGTGAAGGATAGTCCGCCAGAATCTCCTCGACCGACATTCCGGACGCTAGCCAACCCAAGACATGAGACACCCGAATCCGAGTTCCATCCACACGGGGATGCCCCGAACAGGTCTCTGGATCAGCGACAATGCGATCTGCCAACTTCATGATGGAAGTATAGCAGGTCTCTCCGATTGCTGGCAGGTCCCTGCCATAAACCCGGACAGATACGGAAAATCCTTGCGTTTACAGCACCCTCCCTAGCGCAAACGCCGCAGCTTCGTTTCCGCGTTCTTAACGATGCTGGCTGCAACATCGGTGGTTCGTCGCGTCGCCGAGAGAATGCTATGTCCGCTACCCGGATCGCCCCCACTCGAATTGCCGAAGGTTCCGCCATTCGCACCGGTCTCAGCCACGCCGCGCTGAGCCTCGCCGTGTTTGGCACCCTGGGCGCAGGCGCTGTCGGAGCGACCTTCCTGTTCGGAGATGAATCCGCCGCCGCCCCCCGCGTCGAGCTCGCGCTCTACTCCGAACAGAACGGTCCGCCGCCGCTCCTCAAGAACCGCTCGCCGCTCGAAGCGCTCGATGCCAACGCCGCGAAGCCGACGCTGGGTGTCGAGTACACGGACGAATCCGTGCTCGACAGCGAAGGCGGCGATGGCGTCGAACCGTCGATGACCGTGACCGAGATCGCCTCCAATGCCGGCACGACCGCAAAGGCCCTGCCGCGTGCGCCCATCTCGGGCTTCGTCGAGCGCACAGGCGCTGGCGACCTGCCGAAGATCGGCCCGGATGGCCGCACGCCGGCGCAGGCCTATGCCCGTCCGTTCGCGGCCACCCCCGGCACGCCCCGCATCGCGCTTATCGTCGGCGGACTTGGCATGACGCAGAAACACACGCTCGCTGCGATCAACGAACTGCCCCCCGAAGTGACGCTGTCCTTCGTGCCTTACTCTCCGAACCTGC
>CALRWU020000438.1:0-3502 GCA_943371945.1 Azorhizobium sp. AG788 | reverse complement strand
TGAGCCCGAACATGCGACCGAGTCGACCGAGGGATGAGGCCGCCGGCGTGTTGTCGCGCTGCGCCAGCGCCGAACGAGACACGGGATCGATTGCGATCAGCGCCGCCCCCTCATGGACCAGGAACTGGTCGATGACGTAGGACTGCCATTCGTCGAGCGCGGGCGGGTGCACCATCAGCAGGACGTCGGTGCCTGTTGGCAGCGCGCGGAAATCCGGCGGCACGATGTTGATCTCGTAAGCCCGCCCACCCTCGCGCAGGATGAAGGCCGATCCGGCTTCCGATGGCTGCAGTTGGTATGGCAGCAGGGATGACAGCACGGCGACCTTGGGCGGGGCGGGATCGTCCAGCTGCGAGATCAGGCGCACCAGTTCGTATTCCAGCAGCGCGTCGCGCTCGGGTGCGAGGAAAGGGATCGCAATCACGTCCGCCGACGTGTTGTGCCCGATGACGCCAAAATAGAGCGGCTCGCCGCTTGTCGTGGGTCCTGCCGTTATGCCGGCAGCGACGATGCGATCTTCTTCGTCGGAAAATGGCGCGGGCTGAACTTCGCGGATCTTCACCTTGCCATCGCTCTGGGCGGCGATTTCCGCCATCAGCTGACGCACGCGATCGGCATGGGCGCGGATGGCGGGATACTGCGCGCCGACATCGCGTGAATAGACGAATTCGAGTTCGACGGGTTCAATGAGCCGCTGCACAACGCGCTTGGCCGAGCTCGACAACGTGTAGAGCCCATTGGCCGTGAAGTCGGCGCGCGCGCCAGGCAGCCAGCGCCAGGCAGCGAGGTTGAGCCCCACGAAGATCGCGGCGGCGGCGAGGCTGACGAGTATGGCGTAATGGCTGCGGCGCATCTTCATCCGCCCTTCCGCCCACTGACCCACACCGCGTTGAGCGTGAGCCACAGACCGATAAAGCCGAGATAGAAGACCAGCGAGCGCAGTTCAAGCACGCCACGCTGGGCAGCCTCGAAATGCGTGAGCAGCGAGAACGACGCCAGCATGTCGGCCATCACAGGGCCCAGCGCATTGCCTACGATCGGCAAGCCCGCCGCCGTGAACAGGAAGCCCACCGCCACCGAGAGCACGAACGCCACCACCTGATTGCCCGCCGCAGCCGACATCGCGCAGGCTATGGCGAGATAACTACCTGCCATCAGGAAGCTCATCAGGTAGCCCAGCGCGATCGCGGCATTATCAGGCGCGCCGAGCCAGTTGACCGAAATCCACATCGGCAGCGTCAGCAGCAGCGCGGCGCCGGCGACAGTCCACGCCGCGAGGAACTTGCCCAACACCAGCGACCATGTGGGGGCCGGCAGGGTGAGGAGCAGTTCGAGCGTCCCTCCCCTCGCCTCATCTGCCCAAAGCCGCATGGCGATAGCAGGGAGAAAGACGAGATAGAGCCAGGGATGAAACAGGAAAAAGGGCGAGAGGTCCGCCTGGTTGGTCTCGAAGAAGCGGCCGATCTCGAAGGTGAAGGCGCCCAGCGCAATCAGGAAGATCGTCATGAACACATAGGCGAGCGGCGTCAGGAAGTAGGCCGCCAGCTCGCGCAGATAGATCGCGCGCACCGTGTTTAGCGCCGGCTTCGCGTCGGAGAACAGGTCTGCGATCACGCGGCCTTCTCCGCTCGCGTCAGCGCATGAAACGCATCATCCAGCCGTCCCGATGGCGTGCTCGCCGCAAGCCCAGCCGGCGTCGTGTCCGTGATGATCGCGCCGCGATCAATCAGCACAACGCGCGAGCACATCGCCTCGACCTCATCGAGCTGGTGTGTCGAGATCAGGATCGCCTTCGTTTGCGCCATGCGCTTGATCAGCGCGCGCATCAGGATTTTCTGGTTGGGATCTAGCCCGTCCGTGGGTTCATCGAGGATCAGCACCGGCGGATCATGTACGATGGCGCCGGCCAGCGCGACACGCCGGCGATAGCCTTTCGACAGCGTCTCGATCGGATTGCTCATCACATTGGTGATCCCCGCATCCTCGGTCACCCGCGCAATCGCGTCTTTCGTGGTGGCGCGCGACAGGCCGTGCGTGCGTGCGAGGAAGGCGAGGAAAGCCTTCACCGACAGGTCGAGATAGAGCGGCGCGCCCTCGGCAAGATATCCCAGCGAGGTCTGCGCGAGTGTCCGATGGGAAAGGATAGATGCGCCGTTGATGAAGGCGTTGCCCGAGTCCGGTTCGAGGAACCCAGCGATCATCCGCATGGTGGTCGACTTGCCCGCGCCATTGGGACCAAGGAAGGCGACCGTCTCGCCTTTCGCCACGGAGAAGCTGGCGCCGCGCACGGCCGGGCGCTGATGGAAGGATTTGGAGAGCTCGGCGACCGTCAGCGCGTCCATTTACTCATCCTGGGTACGGGACCGGGGGAGTTAACCGGGGGAACGTGAAGAATCGTCCAATTGGTCGCCTAAAAAGGCCGGCGATTCGTCAGAAGCCGCCGCGATTCGCGCAATCCTGCATGGAATCGCACAAACGCACACGACCCCGAAGGGCGATGTAAGTCACTGATTTTGGGGAGATGAGGTGTCGGGCGAACCGTCAGTCGCAACCCTGGGGGGCTGGGGGGCTGTTGGGTCCAAGGTCGGCGTCTTAACCATCCGCCCGACCCAGTTAACTTGTACGGGATCGGCGGCTTTGGCTAGCACTAATTGCTGAGATATTGCGAATTCTTCGTAATGATTGCAGCCTCTTTGCTGACGGCGCACTGACCCTTTGTATGGGACCCGTAATGACGCAGCAGACCGAGCCCGGACTTTCGGCTTCTTCCACCCAAGGAAAGCGCATCTGGTTCGACCGCCGCGAACTCGATCAGATCCTCTGGACGTACGGGAAACTGGTCTCAGAGGGCGAATGTCGCGACTACGCCATCGGCGCATTTGGCGATCACGCCGCCTTCTGCATGCACAAGCGCACATCGGACGCGCCGACCTGGACGGTGGAAAAGTGGCCCGAGCTCGCCCGCAAGCAGGGCGCGTATGTGCTGACCAACAGCACTGGCCAGATCATCAAACGCGGGCATGAGCTGCAACAGGTGCTGCGTTTCTTCGACAAGCGGCGCTTCAACGTGATCGAATAAACGATCCCCAATCCTTCCACAGGGCGACATCCACATCTGTTGACAAATCGAAATGAAAAGCCCCGGACCAACGAAGGTCCGGGGCTTCCATTTTCGTTTCGCTATCGAGCGCGCGTTAGTCGCGGGACGACAGGAACATCAGCACGATGCGGAACATGTTGATGAATGAGATGAAGAAGTTCAGCGCGCCCCAGTTGGTGAGCACCGCAAGGCTGCGGGCATCGCCACCGAAAGCGTAATAGCCATTCTTCAGCTGCTGCGTCTCAACAGCGATCAGCACGGCCGACAGCGCGAACACAGCGCCCATGATGATCCACTCGAACATCGAGGACGGCGGCAGGATGAAGTTCAGCAGCGACATCGCGAGCACGCCCCACATCGCCATGATGGCGAAGGAGCCGAGACCCGACAGGTCGCGCTTCG
>CALRWU020000437.1:0-3505 GCA_943371945.1 Azorhizobium sp. AG788 | reverse complement strand
CGGGCGCTTCATGGATGGGCGAATACGGCGATCCGCGCATCGCAGAAGAAGCCAGATGGATCGCGGCCTATTCCGGCTACCAGAACGTCCAGCCAGACGCGAAATATCCGGAAGTCTATGTCACCACCAACACGCGCGACGATCGCGTCCACCCCGGTCACGCCCGCAAGTTCGCGGCGCGTCTGCAGGCGACAGGTCATCCGGTCCTCTATTACGAGGAAACCAATGGCGGCCACTCCAACGATAGCGACCCGCTGCTGAACTCGGCGCGCTGGGCAAGGCACTACGTCTATCTCGCGCGGAGCCTCGGCCTGGGCGAGTAGCGGTCGCTCTGATCGGAAAACAAAAACGCCGCCCCGAGCAATCGAGGCGGCGCTTCCTTGTCTACAAGATCGAAGCCTACGCGTTGGCGTCCACAATGATCGCCCAGTTGCGGGCCAGCATGCCGGCGCCATCGTCGCTCTTAACTTCGGCCCATGTCGCTTTCGCGCCTGCGACGTCGCCAGAACGATACTGCGCGATGCCGAGATGCAGCTTCGTCGCGGCCAGTTCGGCCGGGTCGGAAATGCCTTTCGCGACCGCAGCCTTCAGCACTTCCACAGCCTTGGCGTTGTCGCCGTAGCTAAGTTGCGCTTCGCCGTTGAGCGCCAGGTCCTTTGCAGTTCCCTTGGCCAGCGCGGTCTTGGTGTCCTTCGCCAGTGCCGCCTGGTCGCTCTTTGACTGCGAGCGGGCCGTGGCCAGGTTCTTCTTGTCGAATTCCGACTTCACTTCGCCACGTGCGTCCGCGGATTCCAGCAGCGACAGCGCTTCGCCCGGCAGACCGCGGCGCAGCGCTTCGTCCGCCGCCTTGCTGCGTTCCTGCTCAGTCAGCTTGGCGCCGGATTCCTGCAGGGCGCGGTAGAGGTCGAGATACATGTCGGTCGAAAACTTCGGCTCTTTCTGGGCGCGGCCCAGCAGGATGCGCCAGTATTCTTCCTTCGGGAACTTCACCACCACAGATTCCATGACGGTGTAGTACTTCTCTTCCTGGCCCGCCGACTGCAACGAACGCATGTAGAGGCGGTGCCAGCTTTCCGGCGCGGCGGGGGACGCTGCGATGGCTTTCTCGGAATAGGTCACGGCCGTCGCGTGATCGCCGGCCTTGGACGAGTCGTTGGCGATGCCGATCAGGTTGTCAGCCGTGCCGCCGTATTCATCGATATAGGCGCGATAGGCTTTCAGCGATCCGGCCTGGTCGCCCATGTCGAGATACACTTTCGCCAGCGCACTCTTGTATTGCTTGGTCTCTTCCGGCGTCAGCGCGCCGGGCGACGCCATGAGCGCCTGCATCGCCTCGAGTTGTGTCTTGGCGTCCTTGTTCTCGACCGTCATGGCAACCTTGAGACGGTTGATCGCGTTGGCGTCAGCCGGTGTCTTGGCGCCTTTGGCGGCGTCAGCGAGCTTGGCCGTTGCGGTCGCCCAATCCTTGGCGAGGATGGCGTTGCGGGCTTCGTTCAGCGGCGTCACGATCTGTTTGGAGACCGGCGGCGGCGCAGCGCCGTTCTGCGCGAAGGCCAGCGGGGCAGGCGCGGCGATCGCCACCAGAAGGGCTGCGATGGCAGTGGCGCCAAGCGTGCGGAACTTCATTCCAGGGTCTCCCTAAGTTTTTTTCCGAATAGCCATGACATGGCCCCGTAGACAACCAAGACCACTGTAATTTGACCGTGTGACGCAGCTAAGGCGGCTTTTCCGGGGCGTCTGGCCGGGCGCCTTTCGCAGTTGACGCCGGAAATAGGGGAGAATCGCCGGTTTCGCCCCTCTCCGGACTTTTTTCCCGCTCCGGAACCGCGTATCAGCCGCCCGATTAATCCTCGGAAAGGTCGCCCCCATGTCCTCGCCCGTTACGGCTCCTGTCTCTGACGCGCTGCGGCGCATCAAGCCGTCCGCCACCATCGCGGTCAGCCAGAAGGCGCGCGAGCTGCAGGCCAGGGGCGAGAAGGTCATCGGCCTCGGCGCCGGCGAGCCCGACTTCGACACGCCCGACAACATCAAGCAGGCCGCCATCAAGGCGATCATGGACGGCAAGACCAAGTACACCGACGTCGACGGCATCCCTGAACTGAAGGAAGCCATCTGCGCCAAGTTCAAGCGCGAGAACGGACTCGAGTACAAACCCTCGCAGGTGAACGTCTCGCCCGGCGGCAAGCCTGTCATCTTCAACGCCTTCATGGCGACGCTGAACGTGGGCGACGAAGTCGTCATCCCGACGCCGTACTGGGTCTCGTACCCCGAGATGGCGCTGATCTGCGGCGCGACGCCGGTGTTTGCCCACGCCTACGCGGCGGACAATTACAAGCTGAAGCCCGAAGCGCTCGAAGCCGCCATCACGCCCAGGACGAAATGGCTGATCCTCAATTCGCCGTCCAACCCGTCGGGCGCAGCTTATACGAAGCAGGAACTCCGCGCGCTCGCCGACGTGCTGCTGCGCCACCCGCACGTCTGGATCCTCACCGACGACATGTATGAGCACCTTGTCTTCGACGGCTTCGAATTCTGGACCATCGCGCAGGTCGAACCCAGTCTCTACGAGCGCACGCTCACCATGAACGGCGTCTCGAAAGCCTATTCGATGACTGGCTGGCGTATCGGCTACGCCGCCGGCCCCGAAGCCCTCATCAAGGGCATGGCCAAGGTGATGAGCCAGACCACGTCCAACCCGTCCTCCGTGTCGCAATGGGCGGCGGTCGAGGCGCTGGCCGGCACGCAGGCCTTCATCAAGCCGAACCAGGAGCTGTTCAAAGGCCGCCGCGATCTCGTCGTCGGCATGCTGAACCAGACCGAAGAGCTGAACTGCCCCACGCCCGAAGGCGCCTTCTACGTCTACCCGGATTGCAGCCGCGCCATCGGCAAGACCACGGCGGGCGGCGTCAAGCTCAACAATGACGAAGACTTCGCGGCGGCCCTGCTGGAAGAGGAAAAAGTCGCGGTCGTCTTCGGCTCCGCCTTCGGCCTCAGCCCGGCTTTCCGCATCTCCTACGCCACGTCGAACGACAAGCTCGAGGAAGCCTGCCGCCGCATCCAGCGCTTCTGCGGCAACTTGAAGTAGGGTTGGCTAGATGGTCCGCCCGCTTCGCGGGCGGCCCCTTCCGTCACGCTGCGCGTGCCACCTTCCCCAGTCTGCGACTGAGGCAGGACCACATACCGAAAGGGAAGTCCTCCCTCGCCGAAGGCGGGGGAGGTGGCGGCGAAGCCGACGGAGGGGGCTGGCCGCGCAGCGGCCGGATCTGTCCTAAGACCCCATCTTCGTGATCATCACCGGCTTCTCGACATAAAGGTCCGGCCACACGCGCTTGAAGTTCGCGACCTTCGGCAGATCGTTGACGACAATGTAGCCGTGGGTCGGGTTATGGATCAGGAAGTCCTGGTGATAATCCTCGGCCGGGTAGAAGGCCTTCAGCGCCTCCACCTTGGTGACGATCGGGCCCGAGAACAGTTTCGCCTCGCCCAGTTGCTTGATGTAGGCGGT
>CALRWU020000436.1:0-3506 GCA_943371945.1 Azorhizobium sp. AG788 | reverse complement strand
TCATCGACCCGGTGAAAGCTGGCGATGAAGGCCCGCTGGTGAAGATGAAGGGCATGGTCGAGAAGCCCCCGATCGACAAGGCGCCATCCCGCCTCAAGATCACCGGCCGCTACATCCTTCAGCCCGAAGTGTTCGACCTGCTCGCAACGCAAACGCCCGGCGCGGGCGGGGAGATCCAGCTCACCGACGCGATGCAGCGCCTGATGTCATCGCAGGATTTCCACGCCTTCAAATACGCAGGCCAGGACTATGACTGCGGCGACAAACTTCTCTATCTCGAAGCGTTCGCGGCCATGGCGCTCGCGCACCCGGAACTCGGCGCCAAGGCGCGGGCCGTTCTTGAAGCGACGCTGAAGAAAGGCTGAGTCCTAGCCGCTGCAATGGGCGATGTAGTCGACCGTCGGCGCAATGCCGGCGCGCCAACTGCGCACAATGCCGTCCTGGATTTCGTAGACGAACGTCGCTGCGCCTTGGGCAATGCTGAGGTCGGTGATCTCGGGCTCGAGATCGTTCACGCTCACACGGAGCGCGTCGCCGAATTGCGTGCGGATGGCCGAGGCCTGCGTGCCGACGCCAAAGCCTTCAGGCGAGCGGACGATTTCGGTGATCACATCGACGCGCCCGATCACGCCGCCCTCCGCCAGAAAGCTGACGCCGCGCACCGGCTGCACGGCGAAAAGCTCCGCGCAGGCCTCGGGCGCCTGGGCAGCGCCCGCGAGCGCCTCATAGCCCTCCAGCTTCACCGGAAAGACCTTCATGGCCTCCGCTGCCGGCATCCCGAACCGGACGCCGCAATAGCCCTCAACGGTTACTTCGCCACAGCGTGACAGCGCCGCTCGTTCGGCGGCTTCGGCTTCATCGGGCGTGAAGTTGGATGTGTCGACCGCGTCCGCAGGCCCCGGCGCGGGCCCGCTGCACCCGCCGATCAGAAGGGCGGCGAAGACCACTGCCGTGATGCCCTTCCGGGTCATTTGCGCCTCAGAAGGGTTCAAAACAGTCGTAATTGCGCTGACGGATGATCAGCCCGTCCTCGTACTCGATCACCTGGCAGATGCGCGCCCGCACCGCCTCCCCCACCCGCACCGTCCCCACCGGCGTCCGCGGATAGCCGGTCCACGTGTATTCGAGAATGATCCGGTCGCCCAGTTCGGTCACTGTATGAATGTCGTAGATCTGACGTTCCATCAGCTTCGAGCCGCGCTCGGCCCCTAGCAGAATGGCGTCGAGGTCGCGCGCCGCTCCATGCGGCACCAGCCGGTTCGGGAACTCATGCTGGATCGCGTCGGGATGGTAGAACGCCGCCAGGTCCTCGCCCACGGCCCCGCCTTCCACGGCGGCGATATACGCGCGGACCTTACGCTCAAGAGACATCGCGACCTCCGTGGCCTGAACGCAGACTAGAGCACCATCTGGGTTCCGCAGGCAATCGACCTCAGCCGGCGTAAGCCTCCACCGCCGCGACATGTTTCGCGATCGACGCCGCATCAAGGAACGACCCGGTAAACGAGTTTTTTGCGAGCTGGACGATTTCGCCGCGCGTCAGACCCACCGCCTGCGCCGTGCGCAGGTAATTGTCGCCGACATAGCCGCCGAAATAGGCCGGGTCGTCCGAGTTGCAGGTCGCCTTCAATCCCAGATCCAGCATCCGCTTCATCGGATGATCCTTGAGATCATGCACAACGCAGAGCTTCAGGTTCGACAGCGGACACACCGTCAGCGTCATCCCCTCGCGCACCAGCCTCTGCGTCAGCGCCGCATCCTCCAGCGCGCGATTGCCATGATCGATGCGATCGACCTGCAGCACATCCAGCGCCTCGTACACATACTCTGGCGGCCCCTCCTCGCCAGCATGCGCGACAATCTTCAGCCCACGTTCCTTCGCCGCCCTGAATACACGCGCAAACTTGGACGGCGGATGGCCCTTCTCGGAACTGTCGAGCCCAATGCCCGCGATGCGATCGAGATACGGCTCAGCTGCTTTCAGTGTCTTGAACGACGACTCCTCATCAAGGTGTCGCAGGAAGCACATGATCAATTTCGACGTGATGCCATACCGTGCCTCGGCGTCGCGCATGCCCTGCAAAAGGCCTTCGATCGCGACCGAAAAAGGCAAGCCGCGATCGGTATGCGTTTCCGGATCGAAGAAGATCTCGGCATGAACGCCGCCATCGGCATGGAGACGCTCGAAGTACGCGTTCGCCAGCGCCTGGAAATCCTGCTCCGTCTGCAGGACGTTCGCGCCCTGATAATAGATGTCGAGAAAATCCTGCAGGTTCGAGAACGCATAAGCCGCCCGCACCTCGTCGACACTCTTGAAAGGGATGGCGACCTTGTTGCGCTGGCCCAGCGCGAACATAAGCTCGGGCTCAAGCGAGCCTTCGATGTGCAGATGCAGTTCCGCCTTGGGCAAACCGCGAATGAAGCCCGCAAGATCTTGTGTCATCGGCTCCATCGCCTCGACTACACCACCGGCTGCGGGCGATCCCGCACCCACACCGACAGCAGCCACTTCTCGCCGCGCGTCGGCGGCGATCCTGCGTGCAGCGTCTGCGGGTCGACCGCGCCGTCAGGGCGCACATTGTCGAATGTCAGCAGCTCGCCCGGCCGTCCGCGGATCTTGCGGTTGAGCTCAACGAAATGGGTCTCGCCGCCATCGAACCCGTCATTGAGATAGACCAGCGCCGTCGCCACGCGCTGACCCTGCGTGCGGATCACGGGCCCGAAATTGACGTTGCCCGGATCCAGGAAATCATAGTGCGGCGCATAGGACTGTCCGACCGCATAGTGCAGCACGTTCGGCGGCTCCTGCCAGCGGATGGCGCGTCCGATCGCAGAGGCTATCCGCGCGCGCGTCATCTGGATGACCAGGTCGGAATCAGCGAGACGGAAACCGGCGCCCGTATTGGTCCGCATGGCGTCGACCCGCCGTCCGCCCTGCTCCGCATCGTGGACACGCGCCGCCGAAAGCTTGGGCTGCGTGCGCGCAATCCAGTGATCGCAGAAGGAGCGCGGCAGCAGGCCCTCGAGCGTAGCGATATGTGGCGTCTCCGACACAGTGCGCGGACGCGGCGCATTGGCGAAGTCCTGCAGCCCGCGCACCGAGAACAGACCGGCCGCATCCAGAACATTGATCTGGGCCAGCGCGCTTGCGCTGCGCCGCTCGGCTGAACGCGCGAGGGCGACATAAGCCGCTTCCCAGTTGGGCTCGCCGATCAATCCGCTGGCGACAATCGATGCCATGTGCGCCAGCGCTTCTGCCGAGCCGCCCTCGGCGGCGCGCGTGATCAGCATCATGCCCTGATCGGGTTCCAGCGGCGCGGCGTGGCCCGTCATCAGACGCAAGCCCAGCGCTACCTGTGCAGTGAGATGGCCGCCCTGGGCGGCGCGCGTCAGATACTGGAAGGCCTGCGCGTGTTTGCCCGCACGATCGAGTTCCAGCGAGGCGCGTGCGGCGGCATTTACGTCCCCCGCTTCAGCGCGGGCGATCAGGGTGGCGAGGTCTGGCG
>CALRWU020000435.1:0-3506 GCA_943371945.1 Azorhizobium sp. AG788 | reverse complement strand
TTCGGGCGCAGATTCCGCCTATCTGATTGCGTCTGCGGACAATATCGACTGGCGCTGGTTTGACGGCGTGAAGACGCTGGGACTGACCGCCGGCGCATCGGCGCCGGAGACGCTGGTGCAGGGCGTGATCGCCGCCTGCCGCGCACGGTTTGAGGTCTCCGTGAAGGAAGTTGTGACCGCGCAGGAAGATGTCGTCTTCCGGGTGCCGCGGGTGCTTGAGGGCGCGTGATCTCAAACGTAGCGCTGGCGTTAGCCGCCGTGGTCGCTAGAGTTCGCTCAACGCCGCTCATCGAGGAAGCGGCGACGGGAGAACGCCATGAACATCGAACTGATTTGCGAGGGACTCCAATTTCCGGAAGGACCGATCGCAATGGCGGACGGCTCCATCATTCTCGTCGAGATCCAGAGGAAGACGCTCACGCGCGTGACGCCTGATGGCAAGCGCGAGACCATCGCCGATCTGGGTGGCGGCCCCAATGGCGCAGCGATCGGACCGGATGGGGCAGTCTACGTCACCAACAATGGCGGCTCTTTTGCGTACCACGAGGTCAACGGCCTCAACATTCCGGGCGCGACCCCGGCGGGCTACGCAGGCGGTTCGATCCAGCGCGTCGACCTGAAGACCGGCGCGGTCACGACGCTTTATACCGAGGCTGGCGGCAAGCGCCTCGAAGGGCCCAACGACCTTGTCTTCGACGCTCAGGGCGGCATGTGGTTCACCGAACACGGCACAACCACCCCCTCCGGCCGCAACTACGGTGGCCTATGCTACGCAGCGCCCGACGGATCGAAGATCGCCCGCCTGCGCGACGGCTTGATTTCGCCCAACGGCGTCGGCCTGTCGCCCGACGGAAAGACTGTCTACGTCGCGGACACATATCTTGGCCGGCTATGGGCGGTCGATATCGCGAACCCTGGCGTACTGGCGGACCCGCCGCCGTTTCAGCCTGGCCGCGTGATTTGCAACCTGCCGGGCTATCAGCTGCTCGACAGCCTCGCCGTCGAAGCCGGTGGCAAAGTCTGCGCCGCGACAATCATCAATGGCGGCGTCACGGCTTTCGACCCCGATGGTTCAACCGAGCATTTTCCGTTTCCGGACCTGTTGTGCACCAACATCGTCTTCGGCGGCTCCGACATGCGCGATGCCTGGGTCACGGCGTCGGGTACGGGCAAGCTCTATAAGTGCCGCTGGCCCCGCCCCGGCCTCAAGCTGAACTTCAACGCGTAAAGACTCGTCATGAATCGTCGCCTGTTCCTGCTTGCTTCTGTCGCAACCGCTGCTCTTGCAGCGTGTGCGTCGCCTCCGCCTGGTCAGACGCCCGGCCGCAAGCCGAATGTCGTGCTGATCCTGTGCGACGATCTCGGCTATGGCGATCTTGGCGTATTCGGCAACGGCATGATCCGCACGCCGAACATTGATCGCATGGCGGCCGAGGGCGCGCGGCTCACGACGTTCTATGCCTCGGCGAATGTCTGCACGCCGTCGCGCGCGGGACTGATGACGGGGCGCTATCCGATCCGCACCGGCCTTGCGCGCGACGTGATCCGCCAGACCGACACCAACGGACTGCCGCTTTCGGAGGTCACCATCGCGGAGGCGCTGAAGCCCGACTACGCGACCGCGCTGGTCGGCAAGTGGCATCTCGGGCATGTGGCGCCGTTCTGGCCGCCGACAAAGCACGGCTTCGACCTGTTCTATGGCTTGCCCTACAGCCACGACATGAAGCCGCTGAAAATGTACGACGCGGAACCGGGCGTGGAGATCACCGAGGAAGAGCCGCAGATGGACCGGCTGACCGAGCGCTTCTTTGCGCGCGGCTTCAAGTTCATCGAGGCCAACAAGGATCGCCCGTTCTTCCTGATGCTGACGCTGACCGCGCCGCACGTGCCGCTCGATCCGCATCCCGATCATGCCGGCCATAGCGCGGCCGCTGAGTATGGCGACGTGGTGGAAGAGATTGACGACAATGTCGGCAAGCTGATGCAGCAGTTGAAGTCACTGGGCATCGACCAGGACACGCTGGTGCTCCTGACCTCGGACAATGGTCCTTGGTGGGAAGGCTCGTCCGGCGGTCTGCGCGATCGCAAGGGCGGCGCGGGGTGGGAAGGCGGCTATCGGGTGCCATTCATCGCCCGGCAGCCGGGGCGAATTCCGGCGGGTCTGGTGAATGACTCGATCGCCATGAATTTCGACATTCTGCCGACGGTTGTGCGCTGGACGGGCGGCGCGGTTCCGGACGTGGAGCTGGATGGCGCCGATATCGCCTCGCTGCTGACCATTCCGCGTGCGCCGTCTCCGCATGACGAGCTGGTGCTGTTCATCAACGAAGACGTCGCCGCTATCCGGACGCAGCGCTGGAAATATGTCGTGCGGAGCTTCTATCGCGGTTACGAAGCGCCGCTGGACAGGCCTGACGTCGCTGACTGGACCCTGCTGGTCGATATGCCGAAGGATCCGGCCGAGTCCTACGACGTCTCGTCGAAGTATCCCGACGCACTGGCCGACATGAAGGCACGCGTGGAACGGGCGCGGGCCACGTTCGCGCCGCTGGCGACTCCGAAGACGCGGTGAGCCACGCGCGGCTTGCGTGTGGCGGACTCTCATCTTAACCAGCGCTCATGGCCGTCTATACCGACATTGATGATGTGACGCTGAGCGCGCTGCTGGACGCGTATGACCTCGGTCCGCCGCTGGCGTTCAAGGGCATTGCGGAGGGCGTGCAGAATTCAAACTTCCTGCTTGAGACTGCGAAGGGCCGCTTCATCCTTACGGTGTTCGAGGAGCGCACGCAGAAGGAACATCTGCCCTTCTTCATGGGCATGATGGGACACCTTGCCTCCAAGGGCTTTCCGGCGCCACTGCCTGTGCCGGCAAAGGACGGAAATCCGCTGCGCATCGTGCACGGCAAGCCGGTGGTGATCTGCACCTTCCTGCAGGGGATGAGCCCGCGCCGGCCCGACATCGACCAATGCCGTGCGCTGGGCCAGGGGCTCGGCCGGTTCCATGTGTCGCTGGGCGATTTCCGGATGCGGCGGCCGAACGACCTGTCGATCGGCGCGTGGCCGAAAATGTGGGAAGGCCGCGCCGCAGAGGCCGACGCGCTGTCGCCCGGCCTGTCGTCGCAGATCGATGGCGACCTCGAATTCCTGAAGGCGAACTGGCCGAAGACGCTGCCCGGCGGCGCGATCCATGCCGACCTGTTTCCGGACAACACGTTCTTTCTCGATGGCAAGCTGTCGGGCGTGATCGACTTCTATTTCGCGTGCTCCGATTTCCTCGCCTACGATCTGGCCGTGTGCCTCAACGCCTGGGCGTTCGAGCGGCGCGGCGAGTTCAACCTCACCAAGGGCCGCGCGCTGATCGCGAGCTATGAAACCGTGCGCCGGCTGGAACCGCGCGAGCGCGCCGCGCTGCCCGTGCTGTGCCGGGGCGCGGCGATGCGGTTCTTCCTGACGCGGCTGATCGATCTGGCGGCGACGCCGAAGGAGGCCCTCGTAAAGCCTCA
>CALRWU020000434.1:0-3506 GCA_943371945.1 Azorhizobium sp. AG788 | reverse complement strand
TTACCGCCAATAAGCCTTGCAAAGTCTTCGGCAGGACGACTCACGCACTTGTCATGCACGAAACTGGTCGCGCCATGGGGGAAAGTCTCTTCAAGGGCGCCCTTGAACCGGCTTTAATGCGAGCTCAACTAGTAGACGACACAAATCTCCCTGACATGTGCGCAAGAGGAGGGGCTAATGCCCTGGAACGACAACAAGGGCGGCGGTGGCGGCCCCTGGGGCGGCGGCGGTTCTTCCGGAGGCGGCGGTAATGGCGGCGGCGAGAGCCCGTGGGGCAAACCCGGCGGCGGCTCTGGCGGTCCCGGCAACAAGCCTGGCGGCGGCGGTTCCGGAGGCCCGGGCGGCAGCAAGGATCGCCCCGACCTCGAAGAAACCCTGCGTCGCATGCAGGAGCGTTTCCGTCGCAAGGACGGCGGCGGCTCTGGTGGCGGGTCGGGCGGTTCGGGTGGACCCGGCCGTGCGCGCGGCTTTGGCGCGACCGGGCTGATCATCCTTCTGGCCATTGCGGTTGTCGGCTGGCTCTTCACCGGCATCTATCAGGTCAACGAACAGGAGCGCGCTGTCGTGCTGCGCTTCGGGACATTCCATCGCTATGAGGAGCCGGGCTTCCGCATCCGCCTGCCCAGCCCGATCGAGCGTCACGAGATCGTGCAGGTCAACACCGAGGTGCGTACGCGCATCGGCGGCGACAATGCCGCCAACCTGATGCTGACCGGCGACGAAAACATCGTCGACATCGATTTCACCATCAACTGGCGCATCGCCCAGCCACGCGAATACCTGTTCAACGTGGTCGACAAGGAAGGCGGCCGCAACGAGCTGATCGAGCAGATCGGTGAAAGCGCCATGCGGGAAGTCGTCGGGACGTCCGCATTCGAGCCGATCACCACGGGCGATCGTACCGGGGTCGAAACCCGCGTGCGGGACCTGATGCAGCAGACGCTCAACTCCTACGCCGCCGGCGTCGAGGTTATCTCCGTGTCCGTCGCGCGCGCGTCGGCCCCGGAAGAGGTCGCCAGCGTCCAGCGCGAAGTCTCCAGCGCCGAGCAGAACAAGGCCAAGCGCGAAGCGGACGCCATCGCCTACCGCAACAAGGTGGTGCCCGAAGCCGAAGGTGAAGCCCGACGCATGATCCAGGAAGCCGAAGGCTACAAGGCCGCCTCCGTGGCCAACGCCCTAGGCGAAGCGGAACGCTTCGACCTCGTCTACGCACAGTACAAACTCGCCCCGCGCGTCACGCGCGAGCGCATGTTCCTTGAGACCATGGAAAAAGTGATCGGTCGGACCGATCAAATCATCATGGACAACAAGGCCGGCGCCGTTCCGATCCTGCCGCTCGACCAGCTGCGCGGCCGTCAAACGCCGAAGGGGCAATAGCGATGCAACGTATTCTCGTCATCGGCGGCATCGTCGCCGCAGCTATCCTCCTCATCCTCGCCAACGCCTTTTACGTCGTGCCGGTGGACCAGCAGGCTATCGTCATCCGTTTCGGTCAGGCCCAGTACACCGTCAACGCGATCCAGCCCGGCAACACCGAAGGCGGGCCGATGCAGAACCTGGGACCAGGCCTGCATCTGAAGGCGCCCCTGATCGACGACGTGCGCTACTACGACCGTCGCAACATGGGTTACGATCTCGAAGCCGACGAGATCATCGCCAACGACCAGCAGCGCCTGAACGTCGACGCCATTGCGCGCTGGCGTATCTCCAACCCGCTGCAGTTCTTCCGCGCCGCCTCGACCGAGGAAAATGGCAAAACGCAGCTTGGTGTCCGCTTCACGGCGGCGCTGCGCGGCGAACTCGGCAAGGTGGCGCAGCCGGACATCATCTCGGCCCAGCGCGCCACGCTGATGCAGCGTGTCCGCACCGCCCTGCAGGCGCAGATGACCTCGCTGGGCGTCGAGATCATCGACGTCCGCATCCGCAAGGCCGACCTGCCGGAAGCGAACTCCCAGCGCGTCTACGAGCGCATGAAATCGCAGCTGCAGCAGAAGGTCAGCCAGTACAACGCCGAGGGCGAAGGCCTCTTCAACTCGATCACGGGTGAAGCCGACAAGCAGACCGCGGTTATCAAGGCCGAAGCCAACCAGGCGTCGCAGAAACTGCGCGGCGAGGGCGATGCCGAGCGTAACAAGATCTATGCCCAGGCCTACAACAAGGACCCGGAGTTCTTCGCCTTCTACCGCTCGCTGATCGCCTACGACACCGCGATCAAGGCCGGAACGCCGTTCGTGATGTCGCCCGACAGCGACTTCTTCAAATACTTCAAGAGCAAGGACGGCCGGTAGGTCGTTTACTCTCCAGACACAGCAGCGCCGCTTCCGAGAGGGGGCGGCGTTTGTGTTTGTGCGCCTACTTCCGCTTCTTTGGCGGTTCTGTCGGCAGCGCTGCGAACTCTGCTTCGCCCAGCACCGAGTTCTCCACGATCAGCCAGCGATCATCCTTGCCCTTAGAGAGCGCGATCGCATAGATGTCGCCATCGCCGGATGCGCCAACCTTCACGACAGCGTCTCGCCGGTCATAGCGTGGACCTTCAACCTTGCCTTGTTCGCGCGCGAGGATGGCCACCATTTCGGGCGCGAAGATTCCGCGCCACGCTTCGCTCTCGGGGCCGTCGGTGAGAGCCGCCTTGATGGCGTCCATATTGACCTGATCGACCAGTGGCAGCATGCGCGGCAGGTCACGCGTGTTGTAGGCGTCAACGAATGCCTGCGCGACAGACACGGGGTCCTTCATGTCGGGCGGCGCCGGTCCGCCACATGCCGCCAGCGCCATCAAGGCGAACGCAGCAAGCCCGTGCCTCATGCGGTCAGCCAAGTCGGCTTCGCAAACGGCAGGTCGAGGTCATGCGCCACCGCCGCATGCGTGATCTTGCCTTCGGCGACGTTGAGTCCCTCGGCGAGGAACGGATCGGCCTTCAGCGCTGCTTTCGCGCCCTTGTTGGCGATGTCGAGCGCGAAGGGCAGCGTCACATTGTTGAGCGCGTAGGTGGATGTGCGCGGCACGGCGCCCGGCATGTTGGCGACGCAGTAGTGGAGAATGCCATCGATCTCGTAGATCGGATCGTCATGCGTCGTGGGTCTGCTCGTCTCGAAGCAACCGCCCTGGTCGATCGAGATGTCGACCAGCACAGCGCCGGGCCGCATCTCTTTCAGATGCGCGCGCGTGATCAGTTTCGGCGCCGCAGCGCCGGGGATCAGCACGGCGCCAATGACGAGATCGGCTTCCCGCACAGCGCGATCGATCGCGGCTTGCGTTGCATAGACGGTGTCGACCGCGCCGGCGAACTGCACGTCGAGTTCTTCAAGACGTGGCATCGACCGGTCGAATACGGTGACATTGGCGCGGCTGCCGATGGCCATCTCGGCTGCATGCGTCCCCGACACGCCGCCACCGAGGATCACCACATTGGCTGCCGGCACGCCCGGCACGCCGCCGAGCAGCAGCCCGCGTCCGCGTTTCGTCTTCATCAGCGCATACGCGCCGACATTGATCGACATCCGGCC
>CALRWU020000433.1:0-3507 GCA_943371945.1 Azorhizobium sp. AG788 | reverse complement strand
ATGGTCTCGTGCAACGCAGCGACCTTCAGCCGCGACCTCGCCATCATGCTGGCGTCAGGCTGGCGCGTCACACGCATCACTCCGGTCGACCAGTTCATCTGGTCCGCCCATATCGAGATCGTCGCCGCTCTCGAACGGAAGTCCTGAAGTCGCGGAAGTCCTGATGAACGCCTCGCTGATCCTTCTTGCGTTCGGCCTCGCTGCCGACGCCTTTGCCGTCTCGCTCGGTCAGGGCGCCGTCACGCGCGCACATCCCTGGCGAACAGCCCTCATCGTCGGCGCAGCTTTCGGCCTCGCGCAGGCGATTGCGCCGCTGATCGGCTGGGCGCTCAGCCTCGTGTTCGCCGGCCTGATCGAAAGCGTCGACCACTGGGTCGCGTTCGTGCTGCTCGCCTTCGTCGGCGGCAAGATGTTGTGGGAAGGCTTCCAGAAGGACCCGCCCGGCGAAGCGAGCGACCCCGGCAAGGAAAAACCCGCCAGCGGCTGGACGCTCATCACGCTCGCCATCGCCGTCAGCATCGACGCCGCCGCCGCCGGCATCACCCTCCCCACGCTGGGCGCGCCGATCATCGTCAGCATCGCCGCAATCGGCGGCGTCACCTTCGTGATGTCAGCCGCCGGCGTCATGATCGGCCGCGCCGGCGCCAAGGCGCTGGGCTCTCAAGCCGAAATCGTCGGCGGCCTGATCCTGATCATCATCGGGACGAAAGTGCTGTTCGATCACCGCGCGTTTGGCTGAACATCCGGTCGCTTCGAGCCATGACGCTCAATACAGCCGACGTTCCGCTTCGATGCACATGTCGCGGTAGTTTTCGAGCAAGACGCCCTCCTGGTCTTCCATCTCTCTGGACTTGGCGCTGTATTCGGAATCGCCGGTCTCCCGTTTGAGATCTGCGTACAGCGTTCCCAGCCTGCGCAGGCTGCCAAGAGCCTGCTGATAGTACCCGCACGCTTCGTAGTCTTCGCCGCGATCGAACCAGCGCTGGGCGACCTCCAGGCTGTTGTTGAACGACTGCGTCTCGCCGTTGATCGCGCCAACGATTGCGTTGCGCTTTGCGTAGGGATTCACCGGCGCCGGCGGCGGCGCCGCAGCTGCCTGCTGCCTGGCCTTCGCCGCATCTTCCTCCACCTTGGCGGTGGCGATCACGGTCCCGCAGTTGAGGCTGCCGAACCTCTGGGCCAGCTTGCGCGAGAGTTGCTTCGCTTCGCCTGCAAGCGGATCGCTTCCGCCCATCGAAACCGCCTTCGAGATGGAGCCGTCCAGTGTCTTGCAAGCCTCCAGCACCTTGTGATCCAGGATGTAATTCATCGCATAGCAGGCATCGTCTGCTGCATCGGTAACCGCCGACCTGGTCTTCTCGTCAGCGTTATAGGCGAGATGGCACAGGAAGACCGTGGACTCGAACGCCTTCGACGTTGGCGCGGCGCCGCTGCCTGATGGCGCCTGAAGTTCGCCGTTGTTGGTGACGCTTGCCGACAGCTGGTCGACGAGACTGAGTAGTCTGGGGCCCCAGTACTTAACGGTCTTGCCTTCGCAGTCGGCGGACTTCTGGAGGCGCAGCCGCGTATCCAGGATGTTGTCGGCCTTGTGCCGTTTGGCGATCTCCGCATTGACGGGCTCGGTGTGGGCGAAATCGATCCCGGAGAATTTCACGCGGCTGCACGTATAGATGTCTTCGTTCTGCATCCACGCGATCATGGCGCCGCACAGATTGCCCGCGCCTTCAGCGAAATGTTCGCGAGCCGCGATGGCGTCGGTCACAGCGGCAGCGCACGTGGTATCCGTTAGACCCATGGTCGCGAATGCCTTCGCGCGTTCGGGCGCGGGCTTGTCGATGTACGGTTTCATCTGCGCAATCGCCGGCAGCGTGACGCTCACATAGCTCGAAACGGCTTGCTCCGTAGGCGTCTGGGCTGAGGCGATCGCAGCGGACAAACCGCCGCCGAGCAGCATCAAGCCGACACCGGCCTGCACGATCCAGCGCTTGAGCATGCAACTCTATGACCCCGTCCGGAACGCAAATGGCCGGTCTGACGGCCCCCGTGCAACTTGTGGGTGCCACTGTGATGGATGTCAATTTTGGCGCTGCAGCTAGCATGCTTACGATGTTCAATCGGCTTCGCTACGGTGCTTCACGGTCCGTCCGACTACGCAACTACGTCTGAGATGGTGGACCGCAAGGCTTCTGGCCGGCAGCGCGACGCGTGAGCAGCGCACTTAGTCTATACGCTGCTAAGCAGCGATTGCCGCACAGGCGCTCGGCAGTCCCGAAGACTCACCATCAATTCTAGAGGTCGGGCTCACACTCTGCTACGCCCCTCCCAATGCTCCCGCCGTCCGACCTTCCCATCGAAGATGTCATCCCGCAGATCGTCGCTGAGCTGCGTGAGCGCACGCGTCTGGTCATCTCCGCCCCGCCCGGCGCCGGCAAGACCACGCGGGTGCCGCTGACCCTGCTTGACGAAGATTGGCGCGGTGACCGCAGGCTGATCCTGGTCGAGCCCCGCCGCATCGCGGCCCGCGCCGCCGCCGAGCGCATGGCGGCCACGCTGGGCGAAAAAGTCGGCCAAACCATCGGCATCCGTTCGCGCCTTGATGTGCGCGTCTCGAACGCCACCCGCATCGAAGTGGTCACCGAGGGTGTGTTCAGCCGCATGGTGCTGTCCGACCCCGGCCTCGACGGCATCGCCGCCGTCCTGTTCGACGAATTCCACGAACGCTCACTAGATGCCGACGAAGGCCTCGCCTTCGCCATGGATGCGCAGGCGGTCATCCGCGAAGACCTCCGCATCGTCCTGATGTCCGCAACCCTGCCCGGCAACCTCACGCGCGACTTCTTCGACGGTCCCGTGGTCGAAAGCCTCGGCCGCGCCTGGCCTGTTGAAACGCGTTATCTCGGCTACGAACCGCGCGAACGGCTGGAAGACCAGGTCGCCGCCGCCATCCGCAAGGCTCTGCGCGAAGAAGACGGCTCCGTGCTCGCCTTCCTGCCCGGCGTCGCCGAGATCCAGCGCACGGTCGACCGCATCGGCCCCGTCGCCGACGACGTCATGGTCACGCCGCTCTATGGCGCGCTGACACCGCAGGAACAGACCGAAGCCATCGCTCCCGCGCCCAAGGGCAAGCGGAAAGTCGTTGTCGCAACCGACATTGCTGAAAGCGCCATCACCATCGAAGGCGTGCGCGTCGTTGTCGATTGCGGCTTTGCCCGCGTGCCGCGCTTCGATCCGCAGATCGGCGTCTCGCGCCTCGAAACCATCCGCCTCGCCGTCGCCAACGCCGACCAGCGCCGCGGCCGCGCCGGCCGCACAGGGCCCGGCGTGTGCTACCGCCTCTGGCGCGAGGCCGAGATGCGCGGCTTTGCAGCTTCACCCACACCCGAGATCGAAAACGCCGATCTCACTGGCCTCGCGCTCGATCTCGCGCGCTGGGGCGCGAAGACGCCAGCCGATCTCCGCTGGCTCAATCCTCCACGCGAAACGCCCTGGCGGCTAGCGCGGGACCGT
>CALRWU020000432.1:0-3514 GCA_943371945.1 Azorhizobium sp. AG788 | reverse complement strand
ACAATTCGGCGCTCGCCATGTGCGTCGCGTTTGACCGCCATGGCCCCTGACCGCTAAGTGAAACCGATGACAGACGCTTCCCCGAACGAGCCCAAAAAGTCCCTGCCGAAGGG
Organism: Azorhizobium sp. AG788; assembly: GCA_943371945.1. Taxonomy (GTDB): domain Bacteria; phylum Pseudomonadota; class Alphaproteobacteria; order Caulobacterales; family Hyphomonadaceae; genus UBA7672. The sequence continues at coordinate 3,401 of CALRWU020000432.1, read as the reverse complement.
GACAGGAAACATCTGGACCGATATCGGCCCGGTGCTCGTCTTCGTGATCGTCTTCAACGTGCTGCAGAACGGGCCGGAAGGTCCGGGGCTGTTCGCCAAGGACAATGCGATCTTCTGGGCCACGGGCCTGTTCATGGGCTCTGTCGCCGCAGCCATCGGCTGGACCCTGATGAAGGGCCGCCGCCTGCCGCCCATGCTGATCATCACGGGCGTCGTCGTCATGGTGTTCGGCGGACTGACGCTTTATCTTAGGGATGAGACCTTCGCCTTCATCAAGCCGACCATCATCAATGTGCTCTTTGCTCTGACGATCCTCGGCAGCCTCGCGATCGGTCGCAATATCTGGAAGACTGCGTTCGAACACGCCTTCAAGATGCCCGATCACGCCTGGAGGATCTTCGCCCTGCGCTGGGCGGCGTTCTATGTTGTGCTCGCGATCCTCAACGAAGTGATCTGGCGGAACTTCTCGAAGGAGTTCTGGGTCAACTCCAAGCTGTTCCTGTCGATTCCGCTGGCCATCGTTTTCATGGTGATCAACCTGCCCTTCCTGATGAAACACAACATCGAGGACGCAGATCCGGCCGCAGAGAAAAAAGCCGGCGATCCTGCCTGATCATTTGATCGCCGCGAACGCGTCCAGCAGACCCGCCCATTCGCGCTCCATCTCCGATGTCCAATCGGCACCCAGGATGTCGCGGAACACGTCGCGAATTGCGACGAAGAAGCTGTCAAATCGGTCCGCAGGCACATTGTATCCGTCGTGATGGATGCGCGACGACGCAATGATCTGCGGCGCAACGAGCCTGTCGCCGATATAGTCAAGAATGCACTCCAGCGCCTGCTGCATCATCGAGGCGCGCACGCCGCCATCGCGATCCATCAGGAACAAGCGTTCGAGTTCCGGATATCTCCCAAACAGCCGCACATAGACGTCCGCCGTCGGATCCCCACGGCGTTCGGCTACCATTTCCAGTGTTCGTGTGATGGCCGCGCCGTCGATCATGCCTGGCGCGTCAGTCTGTCGGTTCCGGGCGGGTTTCCAAAGGGCGGGAACCCGTTTTGCCCTTCCGTCTCGCGATAATGATCGAGCGCCCATTTCACCGATGGGAAGGCAAGTTCCGGCCACGGAATCTCATCCCAGTCAAACAGACCGACTTCGAGGCTTTCGGGTCCTGGAGCAGGATCGTTGATCAGCCGTGCACGGAAGAAAATCTGCACCTGCCCAATTCGGGGAATCGAATAAAGCCCCAGTAGCGTTTCAAGTTCCAACTCTGCGCAGGCTTCCTCGCGCGCCTCGCGAGCGGCGCCCTCTTCGACGCTTTCGCCTAGCTCCATGAAGCCAGCCGGCAGCGTCCAGAAGCCCATTCGTGGCTCGATTGCACGTCTACAGAGCAATATTTTTCCCTCACGATGCGCCACCACGCCCGCAACGATCCGCGGGTTCACATAGTCGATGAAGCCGCAACCATCGCACACACGTCGCTCCCGATCCTCGCCGGGCGGCGTCTTCATCGAAAAGGAAATGGGAAAACCGGTGTCGCTCACAGCAGAAACATGACCTTTGACTGTGCACAGGGGAGCATGGCGCGCTAGATTCAGCAAATGTGGGGATGAATCGAAGGATGACTCCCTATGCTTGAGCTGCATCAGAAACGGGGCTGGGCATGAAGAGACCTGTCGGCGCAAAGCGAGCGAACGCCAGCACTTTGCGCGGAGGAGCGGGCGGCAAGTCGTCCGCGCCCGCACGACCCGCGCGCGAGGTGTTCCGTCTCAGCCAGTCGCCATCGCACCTGTTGCGCCGTGCAGAACAGTTCGCAGCCGATCTTTTCGCGCGCTCTGATCTCAATGACGGGGTCACACTGCGTCAGACCGTGCTGATGGCAGCCATCGCCGAGGCCGAAGGCGCCAGCCAGTCGGACCTCGTCCGCACCACGGGCGTCGATCGCTCCACCCTGGCCGAGATGATGGCCCGGATGGAAAAGCGCGGCCTGATTGCGCGCGCCGCAGCGGCAGACGATGGCCGCGCCAAATCTGTGCGCCTCACTGGCGAGGGCCGGCGCCGGCTGGCGGCGACCCTGCCGGGCATGCGGGCTGTCGATCGCGCGCTGCTGGCCGCCCTGCCCGCGGCGCAGCGCGCCGCCTTCCAGTCGATCCTGTCGGAGCTGGCCGAATCGGCGGACCGCGCAATCGCGACGCTGCCCGATGCGCCCCCGCCGGCGAAGAAAGCCGTGAAGGAGGCGGGCAAGGCCCGCGCGCGCGTCGTAAAAAAGAAGATGCCGATGAAGCCTGCAGCGAAGCGCCCGACGAAGCGCCGCTAGCTGGCGTTGACGGTCTTGCCGGACTTCGCCTGCTCGGCGCGGTAAGCCGCGACGAAATCGACAACGTCCTGTTCGACGAAGTAGTTGCGCTTGGTCTTTATGATCTGGCCGTTGGCGTCGATCAGGAAGGTCTCGGGCACACCCGAGATTCCCATGTCGATGCCAAGGTCGCCTGTCGGGTCCTGTCCGATCACCGCGAATGGGTTTCCCTCGCGTACCAGGAGTTCGCGCGCAGCGTCCTGTCCGGTCGGATCCTTGTAGAGAATACCGACAATCTCGACGCCCTGCTTCTGCATCTCGACGAGCAGCGGATGCTCCAGCTTGCAGGGCCCGCACCACGTCGCCCAGAAATTCACGAGGATCGGCCGGCCCTTGAAGTCGGACAGTTTCACCTGCGGATTGTCGAGCCCCGGCACATCAAACTCCGGCGACGGGCGCAGCGGCGATGCGAATGACGACGGCGCGGGATCATTGCCCGACAGGCGCTGGAAGCCGATCACGACCAGCAGCGCAAACGCAGCAAGCGGCAGGATGGCCCACCAGCGCTTCATGGCGTGTCATCCTTTTCGGCCTGCTCCAGCTTGCGCTGCGCAGCGACGAGACGAAGCACAGTCCAGACAAACATGCCGATCAGACCCACAGCGCCAATGGCGTAGCCAGTGATGACGTAGGCGGAGTAGTCAGTGTCGACGGGTATGGGCATTACTCGGCCGCCTGTTTGCGCTGGAGCAGGATGTCGGCGCGTGTCTTCATGATCTCGGCGCGCATGTTCAGAAGCGTCAGTCCGCCGAACAGCGAGAGATAGCCAAGCGCTGCGATATACATCGGAATCTTGAACTCGGCGGTCGTCTTGGCGTCGGTCGTCATGAAGGTCGACTTCTGGTGCAGCGAGGCAAACCATTCGACCGAGAAGTGGATGATCGGAATGTTGACGGCGCCGACGAGGCAGAGGATCGCCGCGGCGCGCGCAGCCTTCTGCGGCGTATCCATCGCTTCCCAGACAGCGATGTAACCGAGGAAAATGAAGAACAGCACGAGCACGGAGACGAGACGCGCATCGCCCCACTCCCACCATGTGCCCCA
>CALRWU020000431.1:0-3516 GCA_943371945.1 Azorhizobium sp. AG788 | reverse complement strand
GTGGCAATAGCCGGCCCAGGCTGGGTCGGTCCGGTAGCGTCCGAACGGCAAGGGCGCCTTCGACAGATCGATGACCGCGCCACAACAGGGGGCCTTGGTGTTGAAATGAGGAAAGGTCCGCGTGTCTGGATCGCAGAGGTTGCCGAGGGCTTCTGCTACCCACCCGACGTTGTCGTTGATATGTTCAGCGCCGCAGTTGGGGCAGCGAACATCAATTCCTTCTTGGCTCGCGATGCAGCCGGGGCCGGAGCTGACGCTTGGTTCATCGACGTGATCATGGATTGTTCGGAGGTAATCATATGCTTGGCGCATGCGATCCTTGGACGGAGCATGCCGGGGATCTTTCGGCGTAACGTGCGTAAGAAAATCGCCCATTCGTTCTTAGATCCCTATCATGGGTGGGCGGAGGTTGATGTGCTTGTTCATGGCGTGCGCTCCGCTTGGGCGAGGACGGAGTCGGGGCGGTCCTTGGACAAGCTCGGGATGAGCTTCGGCACCGTCCCTTCGCCGGCATGACCCGGATCAGGTTCTAAGGGTGCTCGCTCTTGCTAGAGCCGATCTCAGCAGGCTTCCGCCCGCGCCCCTCGGATGCGCGCAACATACGCGAGGTTCGCGGGGAGGCAAGCGGCCGCTGTCAGGCGGGTTCCTCGGACTCCAGGTCGCCGGAGGGCGGCAGGTAGGCGTCCTCGATCATCGCCTTGGCGCCGAGCGGTTTCTCGATGTGCTCGATGGCGAAGACGCGCTTCTCGTCGGGATCGTTCTTGCGCAGCACGTAGATATCGGGCGTGCGGCGGCGGCCGCCGGCGATGACGCTGTCGAACTCGGCTTTCGGGAGTTCGTCGATGAGGGCGCCGGACGCGTCGAGCGCGAGCAGGCGTGCTTCTGTTGCGGCGAAGTGCCTAGCGGTGGGGCCGGGTCGCAGCATCTTGCGGACGCTGCCGTAGGCGAGGACCGCCATGGTCAGCGCGAAGACGAGATAGAGCGGGGTGAACGCGGCGAGCAGCGAGGGCGCTGCGTTGGTGATCAGCACGGACTCCGCAAAGCGCGCGGCCAGCATGACGGCGACGAGGGCGGAAAAGGCGCCGGCGCCGCCATAGATCAGGCGCTGGCGGTTGATGTCGGCGCGGCGCAGGGCGAGCGAGGCGTCGGCGCTCCACACGATGCGCTCGCCGGGGTGGAGGTGGGGCGTCCAGATCGCCGCGGGTGAGGTCACTTCGTGCGATCCTCGATCGGTTGGTCGATCTGCAGCGCGGTCTTGATCTGCTGGGCGACCTCGAGCGGGTTCTCGGCGTTGAAGAGGATATAGGGCGGATAGGCGCGCTTGTTCTGCGGCGCGTTGTTGAGGCGGATGTGGCCGCGCGCCTTGGTGCCGGTGACGATGATGGGTTGCGGCGGCACGTGCTTGCCATCGGCGCGGCCCTCGCCGCCGCGGGAGATGACCCAGTTGGCCATCGGGCGGAGGATGTCGACCGAGACGACGCGCTGGGTGGTGAGCATGGCGACCTGGCGCGAGGGCGTCGCCGATGTCTGCATCACGAACATGCCGACGCGGACGAGCAGAAGGAGGATCAGCAATCCGGCGACCCAGTTGTAGGACGGGTTGCGGTTGTCGAGCATCAGGAAGATCAGCAGTGCGGCTCCGACGCCAAGCAGGCCGAACCGGATCAGCAGGCTGCGGCTGAAGGCGTTGAACGCCCGGCCGCTGCCGCGACCCTGCCACAGCACGTGTTCGTCCTTCAGCAATTGCCCGCGCAGGCCCTGCAGAAGCTTCTCGACGGGGATGGCGCTGGAGGGAGGCGCAGGTGTGGCGGCGGGCGTGTCGGTCATTTGGGCTCGTGTGGGTGCGTCTGGGACTGGGAACGCGAGTGTATTTCACTCGCAAACGGGAAGGAAGGCCGTCGCGCGGCGTGTGGTCAGTCGCGGGCGGGCAGGAGGTCTTCGAGGAAAAACGCTGCGAGATCATTGCGCCCGCTGAGATTCGATTTGCGGTAGAGCGCGCGCGCCTGTTCACGCACCGTGCGTTCGCTGGTCTGGCGGATATCCGCGATCTCCTTGTGAGATAGACCCTTCAGCAACAGCAGGCCGATATCTGACTCGGCTTCGGTCAGGGACCATGCCTGAAACTGCGCCTTGATCGCAGCGCTGAGCCCGCTGACAAGTTGGCGGTTCTCGCCGCGCCAGCGGGCGGCGTCGTCCTTCGCTTCGGCGAGCGCCCGATCGACGGCGCGGATACGTCGCGACAGCATGAGCGCGCCGAAAGCGGCTGTGGCCAGGACGATAGTTTCGATGGAGAGGTGCGCAAAGCCCGCCCCCTCATTCCGGTCAGTCCACAAGTCTGTACCGATCAGGATCGCGATCATTGCGAACATGATCGCAGCGCCGGTGCGCCAGTTTCCAGATGCGTCATCCGACATAGGCGGGCCTCCAGTCGCTTCAGAGCCTAGTTGCACGTCGCATGACAAATAGGAACCGCGCCGGCGTGACCCCAGAACCTGAAGATCAGATCACTCAGGAGAAGGTCATGACCGAGCAGGCAACGACGGGTGCGAACAACTCTGAAATGCAGACCGCGCTTCAGCCAGAGCGAAAAGTGAAGGTGTGGGATCCGCTGGTGCGGATCGGCCATTGGGTTCTGGCTGGCGGGTTTCTGACGGCCTACCTCACGGCCGAGGAGAACCAGGGCGTCCATGTGTGGGCCGGTTATGCGGTCGCCGCGGTTGTGGCGCTCCGTTTGATCTGGGGTGTCATCGGCACGCAGCACGCGCGCTTCGCCAACTTCGTCAAAGGGCCGGGCGCCGTACTGGGTTATCTCGGCGGACTGTTCACTGGCAGGTCCAAGCGCTCGCTCGGCCACAATCCGGCAGGCGCGGCCATGATCATTGCGCTGCTCATCGGCGTCGGTGGAACCGCTGTTTCCGGGATGGCGCTCTATGCCGTGGAGGAGGGCAAGGGTCCGCTGGCGGGCTGGATCGCACCGGCCAGCGGCGCGTCTGGGGGCGAAGAGACCGGTGACGAGGAGGCTAACGAAGAGCGCGAAATGGCAGGCGCCGGCGCCCAGCCTGCGGGTGAAGGCGGCGAGCGGGGCGAAGGCGCCGAAGAAGCCTTTGAGGATGTCCACAAGGCGTTCGTCAATTTCACGCTTTTGCTGATCGGCCTGCATATTGTTGGCGTCATCGCCTCCAGCCTGGCGCATCGCGAAAATCTGGTCCGCGCGATGATCACCGGCCGCAAGCGGGCGGAAGATTGAAACGGGTGTGCAGGCCGGGAGCCGAGCGCTACTGGCCTGCTGCCTCTGCCGGGCAGTTCGCCCAGTGGTCGGACAGCGCCTTGCGCCAGACAGTTTCGCCGTCTGGCGCTGGCGTTGCAGTGATCAGCTTGAGTTGGAAGTTGGCGTAGCCGGTGTGGTTGGGGCGGCCGAAGCGCGCGTCGATCACATGGCCGCGCACGGCGTCGGTGGTCATCTCGCCACCGCGATCGCCGATCAGCGGGTCGGTGAAGGCCGGGCCGCTGATGCGG
>CALRWU020000430.1:0-3529 GCA_943371945.1 Azorhizobium sp. AG788 | reverse complement strand
AGACGACACGCTTGTGGCGGTGATCGGGGGGAGTGACCAGGTTGAAGCCTATCAACGCTTCCGGCCAAGGGCGGAGCAGCTCGGCACCGATGCCCTTGCCGTCTTCAAGCTCCTCCGCAGTGTAGCGGCCAAGCTGAAGGAGATTCCTGCCGCAGATCTCGACGGCGAAGTGAGGCGTATCCTTGGACGTGAATCCAGACTGGCTTGGAAAGCGCGGATCGAGGCCGCCAACCCTGTTCTCTTCCTTGAGGCGACTGAATTGGCTTCGAAAGCGCTCTCGCTCGCTCAAGCCGACATCCAAATCCGGAAGCTTAATCGACGGCTGCTCGTTGAAGGGCTCAGCGCATCGAAATTGAGGCCGCTGCGAGAATGGGAAGACATCACACGTTTGACCGGAGCCCGCGCCCGCCGCCTGCGTGAGTTCCTCGATCGCGGCGCCGATCTCGGCCTCATGGAGATCCGCCCGATCTGGCTCATGAACCCCGATGTGGCGAGCAGGGTGCTGCCTCTCAAAAAGGCGCTGTTCGACACGGTCGTCTACGACGAGGCCTCGCAGATGCCCGTCGAGTACGCCCTTCCTACGCTCTATCGCAGCAGAGGCGTGATCATCAGCGGCGACGAAAAGCAGATGCCGCCGACCAACTTCTTCTCAAGCAAGATCGAGAATGACGAGGCGGACATATTCGAAGGAGATGACGCAATCGGTGAAGCCGGCGAAGCTGAACGAGACGCCATCGAGGAGACCTGGAACCGTAGGGAGATCAAGGACTGCCCTGACCTCTTGCAGCTCGGCAAAACGGTGCTGCCCTGCAGGACCCTGCAAATCCACTACCGCTCGACTTATCGAGAGCTCATTCAGTTTTCGAACGCGGCTTTCTACGACGGCCGGCTCAGTGTGCCAGCTCGCCACCCGGATGCCATCGTGCAGAAGCAGCAGCCGATCCAGCTTATTTGGGCGGACGGCATCTACGAGAACCAGACGAACCAGATAGAGGCTGAGAAAGTCGTCGATGAAGTTGCTCGCTATCTCGCGATCCCGGCGTCCCAACGCCAGACAATGGGGGTCGTCACGTTTAACCGAAAGCAAGCCGACCTTATCGAGGCGGAGCTCGAAGCACGGGCTGAGTGCGACTTCAGTTTTCGAGCGGCGCTGACGCAAGAACGCGACCGGGTCGATGGCGGCGAGGACGTGGGCTTCTTCGTGAAGAACGTCGAAAATGTTCAGGGTGATGAACGGGACATCATCATCTTCTCGTCCACTTTCGGGCGGAACAAGCAGGGTGCGTTCAGAAGATCATTCGGTGTTTTGGGGCAGGTGGGCGGCGAGCGTCGCCTTAACGTCGCCGTCACGCGCGCGCGCGCGAAGGTCGTCATTGTTACGTCGATGCCCATCGCGGAAATCTCCGACATGCTGGCCACTCGGCGGGCCGCCGCTACGCCGCGTGATTTCCTGCAGGCCTATTTCGAATACGCGCGCGCCTGCTCGACCGGTGAATTGGAATCTGCGCGGGCGTTTCTCTCTCGACTCAGCACTAATCCAGCCAGCCACGCTGCGGCGGTTGAGGCGGACTACGACGGGTTCCAGCGGTCGGTCGGGGTTTATATCGAGAGCCTGGGATACGTTCTCCACCCTGCCGTCGATGCAGGCGCATTCGCGTTGGACTTTGCGATTGAGGACCCCGCCACCGGCCTGTTCTGCCTGGGCGTAGAATGCGACGCACCGAGACACGGCTTGCTGACTGACGCCCGCGCGAGAGAGATGTGGCGTCCTTCGGTGCTTCGGCGGTCAATGCGAGCTGTCCATCGCGTCTCGAGTCATGGCTGGCTGCATAGGCCCGACATGGAAAAGCTTCGCCTCAGCAGCGCGATCGAGGCCGCGGTCAGCCGGGGGAACGTTGCATGAGCGGCCCCAAGGTTGTGAGGATTGTCACTCGGGAGGAAATCCTCGCGATCTGCGAGGCACATATCGCGCGCGTTGACGCGGCCATTTCGGAGTGGGTCAGGATTGGTCGCCGCAACGACTGCGTCACTGAAGACGAGGAAGCCTCGGCAAAGCGAAAGATCGCAACTTTCCGAGACATGTTGGCATCGGACCGCTTCGCAGACCTTCAAAAGAAGGCCCCGGCCGAGATCGCCTTCCTCCATGACGACATGCAGAGGCGCCTCGCCAAGGTCGCTGAGGCGGAAGCCGCAGCGCGTTCTGCCGAGCGACGTCGAAGCGAAGCACAATCGGCCTTGTTCGAGCGCATGGCGTCGGCTGGGCTCACCGTCTCAGAAGAGTTGCGGGACCGCATAGCTAGCGGCGACCAGGCGGCTTTCTCGGAAGCCGTGGAGATGCTCTCCAGTCGGAAAGCCGATGGGCAACACAGGGATCAAGCTGCGTTGGCCAGTCGGTACCGTGAGGGCGAAATGCAAGATCTCAACGGGCTGCTTGACGCCATCGCGCGCGAACAAAGCCCGCGAATGCGGAAGCTCGACATGTTGCTCGCCAGCCTGAGCCTTGAGACCGATGTACCTGCCGACGACTTCAACCGCCGCCTGGTGCATGCAAGCAAGGCGTCAGACGACCGGCAAACGCTCCTGCTGGACAGCTTGGAGCTGGACTTGGCCAAGGCGGTTGCGGCGAGCCGCATCCAAGCTGCGTTAGCGCGGGAATATCGCCTATCGATCGCCGAGCTTGCCTCATTCGAACCTGCTAGCGCACAAACCTTCGAAGCTCTGGTCGCAACAGACGTTCGCCTCGCCGCGATCAAGGCAGCCATCGCAAACGCGCAGACTGGGCAGTCAGCAACAGCGCGCCGTGCAGCGTTGCTGCGAAACCTTGCCTCGCTCGGCTACGAGGCGACGGAGGGCCTCGAAACAGCATGGGTGGAGGACGGCAAAGTCGTGCTCCGCAAGCCTGCCCAGCCTGGTTACGGAGTTGAGGTCAGCGGTGACGGCGGAGCTGGCCGTGTCCAGATGCGGATCGTAGCCTTCGATGGCGAAACTACCGCGGACGCTGCTCGTGATCGCGATGCCGAAACTCTTTGGTGTGGCGACATCGCGGAATTGGAGTCGCGCCTTTCGAAAGCGGGCGGGGGCCTTAAAATCGAGCGCGCGTTGCCCATCGGGGCGACGCCGGTGAAGCGTGGCGCCGCTCCGGCCGGAAGTGCGGATACGGCTGCGCGAGAAGGTAGAACTCTGGGGGCGAAGAGCCTGAAATAATCGACGTCGGGGGACTCTCAGATGGTTACGGCAAACCAAGTCGGCCGCGGATTCGTCCGCACCATGCGAGCAATTGATCGCGAGGCTAAGCGGGCCGAGAGAGCCCGACTTACATACGAAAAGGCGGCCCTGAAGCAGGCCATGTTTGAGGCCGCAGCCGACGCCGCGGGTCAATACGAACTTCTAATTAGCGCACTTACGACGTCACATCGGGTTCAACTTCGCCGGGTCGATTGGCTCACCACGGCGACAGAGCCCCTACCCTCCCCGCCGGGACGAAACACAACGGCTCAGGATAGGGCGAGGGCTGCATTAGACGCGTATC
>CALRWU020000429.1:0-3535 GCA_943371945.1 Azorhizobium sp. AG788 | reverse complement strand
AGCGGACCCGCTGACCGACCTTCGCCTATGCTCCGAGACCTTGAGCCTCGAGCTTGAGGCATGGGTGGACGAGATCGCGGTCCCGGTCCGGCCCTGTGCTGTCACCCAGATCCAGTATGTGGGTCTGTCGGGTGAGGCCGTGACCTTAAGCGGCCGGCGACTATGTCGTGCGCCGCAGGCACGGCCTGACCCGTATCCGTCCGGCGACAGGCAAGTTCTGGCCTAAGCTTGGCAATGACGGGCTGATAGTGACCTGCCCCCTTCCTGATCCCGCGATTTGAGTGAGAGTCCGTCACCCAAGGAGACGGACGTGAAGAAGAGCAGGTTCAACGAGGCGCAGATCATTGGCGTGCTGCGGGAGCAGGAGGCCGGGAGCCCGACGGCGGAGGTATGCCGGCGGCACGGGATCAGCGAGCAGACCTTCTATCGTTGGAAGGCGAAGTACAGCGGCATGAGCGTATCGGACGCCCAGAAGCTGAAGGCGCTGGAGGACGAGAACCGGCGGCTGAAGAAGCTGCTGGCGGAGTCGATGCTGGACGTGTCGGCGCTGAAGGATCTTCTGGGAAAAAACTGATCGGGCCTGCAGCGCGCCGGACGGCCGTGCTTCGTCTGATGACGGAGCGCGGCCTGTCCCAGAAGCGGGCCTGCGGGCTGGTCCAGATCGATCCCAAGACGGTGCGCCGCCCGCCCGATCAGGGCGACGGCGAAACGCGCGAGCGGCTGAGGGCCCTGGCGGCGGAGCGACGCCGCTTCGGCTATCGGCGGCTGGGCATCCTGCTCGAGCGTGAAGGCGTCAGCATGAACAAGAAGAAGCTCTTCCGGCTCTACCGCGAGGAGGGCCTGGCGGTGCGCCGCCGGCGCGGACGCAAGCGGGCCACCGGGACGCGCGCGCCGATGGCCCTGCCGGACGGACCGAACCAGCGCTGGAGCCTGGACTTCGTCGCTGACGGCCTCAGCTGGGGCCGGCGCTTCCGCATCCTGTGCATCGTCGACGACTTCACCCGCGAGGCCCTGGCCCTGGTCGTCGACACCTCGATCGGCGGCCATCGCATGGCCCGCGAGCTGGACCTCCTGATCGCCCGTCGTGGCAGGCCCCACACCATCGTCAGCGACAACGGGACCGAGATGATCAGCCGGGCGATGCTGGAATGGACCAACCGCACCGGCGTCGACTGGCATTACATCGCGCCGGGCAAGCCGCAGCAGAACGGCTTCGTCGAGAGCTTCAACGGCAAGCTGCGCGACGAGTGCCTGAACGAGGAAGTCTTCAGCACCCTGGCAGAGGCCCGCATCGTCATCGAGCGCTGGCGGATCGACTACAACCACGTGCGACCACACTCGGCCCATGGCGGCCTCACCCCCGAGGCAGTGAGGCTGAACCCCGCGGCCGGCCGGCTGCGAAACCCGAACATCTCCGCCGGCCAGCCGCTACCGCCGGCGCAGGAGATCAACTATCAACCCCAAGGGCTCTCACAATGATCGAGGGACCAGAGGGGGGCAGGTCAATAGCCATCACGCTGGCGGCGGGTTTCATTTAACATCTAGCGCCAGCAGTAACGAGCAAAGAGAACAACATCTTGGACGCCCAAGTCTGTGCCCAAATTGCTCATTCCTTCGCAGCACGGCGTGACTGGCTGGAAGCCCTTCACCCCGATGCCTTAGTGTCGGAGAGCTGGATATGGGCCCCACTGCCGCTATTTCTCAGAAAATAGGTTTGACCAAGAGTCCCGCGGGCCAGATCGAAAAGAGCACGCCGAAACAGGTCCAATCACACGTGGAGCAGGTTCGCCCGAATTGACCTTTCAGTGCGCCGGCGGTTTGAAACCGGCGATCAATGCCATCATGTTCGCCCTTGCCTCCATCGACAGCGAAATCGCATCAGACTTCAGGATGTCCGCCACAGGAGCCAACAAATCGCCGAAGAAGCGGAGCACGTGGCCAGATCCAAGTCGCTCAATTGTCGCCTTGGAGCTTCTCAGTCGCGGACATGCCAATTGTGCGACAGCAAAGTCTCCGGCCTGCCAAAGCAGCTCGCCTGCAATCACAACCTTACGGTCCGACATTTTGGCTAGCTCAATTGCGGTATGTTTCCCGAGGCTGGACTTGGCTTGCCGCATCGATTCAGCGGCGCGCAACAGGTCAGTCCAGGATGCAGTGCTGAGGCCCTGATGATTCCTGTGACCGATGATCTGGACCGCGTTTTCGATCTCAGCAATCACAGCTTCCGGGCTGAACGCTGAGACAAGCCAATCCTGCTCTGAAAGGAGGGATGCGACTGAAAACCGGAACCAATTGGCGTCGGCATCCTCCGATCGCCATTCGACAGAGCACCAGAGCGAGAGCGCCGCTGTGAGCCTGGTGGATGCCATTTGATCGCGAAAAGATTTCGCGGCCTCGCTGTCGAGCGCACCGATGCGCTGCAGGATTAGGCCGGGGTTGGAGGGTGTGCCGAGTGCGCCTGCCCAAAGGCGGCGTGTCAGAGCTCGAAACTCGGCCAGATCGATGTGATCATTGATATGGCCCTCGACCAACAGGAGGCCAGCCATACCGATGTCGACGCCTAGCTGATCCGGGTCCCGTGCTGCGATGAAGCGTGGGTCAAGTATGCTTTTCTCTATTCGATCTAACACCCGCTTGAGTTCACGCCTGCAGCGTTCGCGTTCCTCCAATGAGACCGGCGGCTCTTCAAGCTGATCTGCATCGTCGTCCGTTCCCCCAGTGCTGCCGCCGAAGAAGGGCGGCTTCCGGGCAGGAGGCTTCTCGTCGATGGAAGGGAACCAACGGCGAATGAGTTCCAGTAGGCTGCCAGGCGCTCGCTGGCCCAGCCAATCATGAGAGGCCCCGGAAGCCGGGGCACCAAACGTGTCGCCAAACACATTTTTGGGGTCGTAGTCGCCCGCCAAGGCGGCTTTCTTGTTGGCCTGACCTGTTCGCGCGATTGTTGCCTTTGGGTCGCGAAGGTATTCGTCGAAAATCTGCAACACGCCCAAATATGCACTGGTAGATGCAGGTGAACGGCTGGCCGCAGCCATCGCCCCCAGTAGCCTGCGAACCGGCGCCTTGATCTGCAACGCGGCTTCATCATCGACCCAGTGTGGAGCGGATTCTGCAGTCCCTGATTCCGCCGTTTCTCCAACTAGCCGGATTGAGACGGCGCTTGATGGGCAACTAAAACTCAGGTGGCCAGGGACTGGGTTTATGGCCTCTCCGAGGATTTCCTCACCCTCGGTGATCACTCTGACTGCGGAGAGTTGAAGGCTCGACGAAAACCGGATCACCAAACGATCATCTTGGCGCCGAGCATCTTGAATTCGGAGCGGCGCGGCCAGGAGCTCCCAATCGTCATGGGGGGGCTCCGCCGGCAATGGCGGAGGGGCCGTATCAAGTTCGAAGTCTCCCAACAGTTCATCCAGTTCGACCTGAGATATCTGTTGGCGTGCGACTAGTTCGGCATTCCCCCAGCTGTCATCTGCAAGGAGCGCGGCTCGGGAACAGTTCGCGCTCCCAACGGCGGCCAAGGCACCCTCGTCGTTGT
>CALRWU020000428.1:0-3536 GCA_943371945.1 Azorhizobium sp. AG788 | reverse complement strand
GGCTGCGAGCCGCGGCGAGCAATGGACTCGCTGCCGCGACTTCGCCCCTGCCCTTGGCGTCTTCAACCAGCAGGGCCAGTTTGCCGTAAACCGACCGCATGAGCTCCCGCACAAGCGTGCGCTGGTCGTTGCCACTGACATAGCCCAGTTGCCGCATCAGGGCGCGCGCAAGCGGCAGATCACGCGCGTGATAGGCAACCATCGTTTCGAAGAAGACGATCACTTGATCGAGAAGGTCGGGCCGCTTGCGCGCCGCCTTGTAGGCATCGTCGGCAACCTCAAGCATCTCGTCATGGAATACCAAGATTAGCAGATCGTCTTTCGTCTTGGCGTAAAGGAAGACGGTGCTAGTCGCGATGCCCGCGGCTTCAGCAATTTCTTGAATCGTAGCCGCGTCGAATCCCTTGACGCTGAAAAGTGCGCGCGCCGCTCCGATGATGCGACCGCGCTTCTCAACCTTGTTCTGCTCGCGACGGCTTTGAACAAGACCAGGCACGGAAAGACCTCCGGAGACTGCGTTAGCCTTCTACTATGCTCGACAGACACCGCCGTCAACAACATTACTGATCGTACTCCGATTTTGTACAGCTAGCAAAATGGCAGTTTTTCGTTTAATCGTTGCCTCTTTCAGCGTCATTGACGCAAGGTAAATACCGATTTCACTCCGATTTTAACATAGGAGTTTCGATGAAGCCCGTCCTTGTCCGCGCCCTGCTGGCCGAAGGTCGCACCGTACTGAATGGTTGGTCCCTTATCCCCGGCGGTTTTCTGGCGGAGGTCATGGCGTCGCTGGGATGGGACTCACTCACGATCGACGCCCAGCACGGCATGATCGGACAATCCGACATGATCGAGATGTTGCAGGCGATTTCGACAACATCGCTCACACCAATCGTGCGCCTGTCGACGAACGATCCTGCCCTTATCGGGCAGGCGCTCGACGCGGGCGCAATGGGACTCATTTGTCCCTTGATCAACTCGCCGGACGAAGCCGCGGCGTTCGTGGCAGCAAGCCGCTATCCACCCCATGGCGTTCGCAGTTCCGGCGCCACCCGCGCGATGATCTATGCGGGCTTCGACTATGGCATTGCAGCCGATAGCCAGGTGCTTCGCTTTGCGATGATCGAAACAGCCGATGCCTTGCGCTGTGTAGATGAAATCGCGGCCACGCCGGGTCTCGACGGCCTCTATGTAGGCCCGTCAGACCTATCCCTTGCGCTTGGTGGAGGCCAAGGCTTCGACAAGGACGAGCCACACATGCTCGAAGCCTACCGCGCCGTCGTGGAGGCCTGCACGAAACACGGCATCGCCGCGGGAATACACACGGCGACGCCTGCATTCGCGGCGCGGATGTCGGAGTTCGGTTTCCGCTTCATCACGCTTGTCGGCGATTTCAACTTCATCCTGGCCGGCCGCGCCGCTGTCCGGCAGACGCGCTCGCTCCTGGAAGCGCCAACGAAATAAGAGAGCTGGAGACACAAATGACCATCGCCCCAGAAGCCGTTCTCGACGCCGCACGTCGCCTACACGAGGCGGAACGCACCAAGGTGCGGATCCCACAACTCTCACGCCAGTTCCCCGACATGACGATGGCGGATGGGTACACGATTCAGTCCGCGTGGCTGGACATCAAACGGGCCGAAGGCCGGAAGACGATTGGCTATAAGATCGGCCTTACGTCTCGCGCCATGCAAATCAACTCGCAGATCAACGAACCGGACTACGGCGCACTGCTCGACGACATGCTCTTCGCCGAAGGCTCTGACATCCCAACCCAACGATTCATCAAACCCTTGGTTGAAGTGGAACTCGCCTTCACGCTCAGCAAGCCTCTCGCCGGCCCCAACATCACACTCTTCGACGTGCTTGCTGCGACGGAGTATGTGACGCCTGCGCTCGAAATCATCGACCTGCGTGTTCACCCCGTCGATCCTGAGACCAAAGCGATGTCCAAGGCGCTCGACACGATTTCGGACAATGCAGCTTGCGCAGGCGTTGTTCTGGGCGGCCGGCCAGTCAGGCCGGATGCGGTCGACCTTCGGTGGGTTGGCTGCCTCCTCCACCGGAACGGCGTTATTGAAGAGACTGGCCTCGCTGCAGGCGTTCTCAATCACCCCGCAACTGGCATCGCATGGCTTGCGAACAAGCTCGCGCCGTTCGACACAAAGCTTGAGCCAGGACAAATTCTTCTCTGCGGCTCATTCACCCGCCCGGTCTTCGCCAACCCCGGCGATGTCTTCCACGCCGACTATGGAGCGCTGGGCGGGATCGGCGTGAGATTTACGTGAACGCCTCGGCGTCGGTCCGCCAGTTCCGCTGGAAGCCGTCGATGGCTCGAAAACGTTGGCTGGCCTCCTCGAAAGGAATCGAGCCGGCGCGCGCTCTCGGTCCGCTCAACACTCCATTTCTCGTGGATCAATATCACAAGCTGTCAGGATGCATTGTTGGCGGGCGCGCTGCGAACCCAAGATTTGGCAATGGCAACTAAGGGCCGGTGAGTTCAATCGGTCAGTGAGCATTGATATGAAAGCGTGTGGGCATTTGGATGGGACGTCTTCGGCTTGCATCCAAAGGGCCAGTGACCCAGCGCCGTGATCCGGGCCACGCTTTCCGAGAAATTTCTGCGCGCCCGCACCTTCCGAACTCCGCGCTCGGCTATTCACGGTCCATTGATGCAGGACCGCACAAGACGAGTTCGTGGAAATCAACTTGTCGCTCAGACCAAAACTCGTCGATTGCGGTCCCACTACGCCCACCCGTAATCAATCGGCAGATGCCGCGTATCGCTAATATCTGGTCCGCATCAAATCCGTGACTGCCCACTTGACCATGCATGCAAGCGGCTACTAGCTACTGACACTGGAGTGCATTGAGGCACCTGCATGATACGTCGAAAAATTGGCGACAGCCGCCCCCTGAACGCAATCGGTCTCGGGTGCATGGGGATATCCTTCTCGTATGGACCCGCCATGAACGAAGCGGATGCGGTCTCATTGCTCCATCAGGCAGTCGAGCTTGGTGTCGATCACTTCGACACCGCCGAGATTTACGGCGCTGGCCACAATGAGCAGATGCTTGGCAAGGCCTTCAACGACCGCCGCGACAAGGTCTTCATAGCGACCAAGTTCGGACCGACGTTCGATCGCGAGACTGAACTTTCGAGTGTCGATGGTTCACCCGCCAATGTGAAACGGGCGCTTGAGCAGTCGCTTCGCTTCTTGCAGACGGATTACATTGATCTCTTCTATCTCCATCGCCGTGACTTCTCACGTCCAATCGAGGAGACGGTCGCCGCTATGGCCCAAGCCGTAAAAGAAGGAAAGGTCCGGCAGATTGGACTTTCCGAGGTTACAGCTGACACGCTGCGCGCCGCTGCAACGATCCACCCGATCGCTGCCGTACAATCGGAGTTCTCTATATTCACGCGCTTTGTCGAAAGCGATGGCGTTCTGGATGCATGCAAGGACCTCGGCACGACACTTGTCGCCTATTCGCCGCTGGGCCGTGGCATGCTTGCGGGCTGGTCCAAGGACTGG
>CALRWU020000427.1:0-3537 GCA_943371945.1 Azorhizobium sp. AG788 | reverse complement strand
TTCGATTCCACCGCCATGCGCAGGCGCGCAGCCGCCTCGTCCATCAGGTCGATGGCCTTGTCTGGCAGGCAGCGGTCGGTGAGGTCGCGGTTCGACAACGTCGCGGCTGCGACGATGGCGGCGTCCGAAATACGGATGCCGTGGTGGACTTCGTATTTCTCCTTGAGGCCGCGCAGGATGGAGATGGTATCTTCCACGCTCGGCTCACCCACGAAGACGGGCTGGAAGCGGCGGGCGAGGGCGGCGTCCTTCTCGATGTTCTTACGGTATTCATCGAGCGTGGTTGCGCCGACGCAGTGCAGCTCTCCGCGTGCGAGCGCAGGCTTCAGCATGTTCGAGGCATCCATCGCGCCTTCGGCCTTGCCCGCGCCGACCAGCGTGTGCATCTCGTCGATGAAGAGGATGATTTCGCCTTCGGCTTGCGTGACTTCCTGCAGCACGGACTTCAGCCGCTCTTCGAATTCGCCGCGGAACTTTGCGCCTGCGATCAGGCTACCCATGTCGAGCGCAAGGAGCTTCTTCTCTTTCAGGCTGTCCGGCACGTCGCCATTGACGATGCGCAGGGCGAGGCCCTCTGCGATTGCGGTCTTGCCGACTCCCGGCTCTCCGATGAGCACAGGGTTGTTCTTGGTGCGGCGCGAAAGAACCTGGATACAGCGGCGGATTTCCTCGTCGCGGCCGATCACCGGATCAAGCTTGCCCGACCGCGCAGCTTCGGTGAGATCGCGAGAGTACTTCTTGAGCGCCTCGTACTTTTCTTCCGAAGTCGCGGTGTCGGCCGTGCGGCCTTTGCGCAGCTCGGCGATGGCTTTCACCAGCGCGCCAGTGGTGGCGCCGGCTGAGGTGAGCGCGTCGGCGGACTTGTTCTTGAGCTTGGTGGCGGAGAGCAGCAGGCGTTCGGTGGTGACGTAATCATCGCCTGCCGAGGTTGCGTCTTCCTCGGCCATCTGGAACAGGCGCGCGAGATCCTGACTCAACCCGGGCTGCGAGCCTCCGGTGGATTTGGGCTGGGCAGCCAGCAGTTTGTCGATATTGGTCTGGGCCAGCTCGGGATTGCCGCCTGCGGCGCGAATGAGGTTCGAAGCGAGGCGGTCGCGGTCTGTGAACATCGCCTTGACGAGGTGTTCGGGCAGTATTTGCGGGTGGCCGCTGGCGAGCGCGCTCGTCTGGGCGCTCTGAACGGCTGCGCGTGCGCGCTCGGTATAGCGTTCGAAGTCCATGATTGACCCTTGTCTGAAGCAGTCGGTCGGCACGTCAGGGGACCCGGAGTCGGCGTCCTCTATGGATTATGTGCGCCCCCAAAGGCTGCGCATTGATCCATGGCAATAGGTAGGTGCAGTGGCCCGCCTCGCAAGGGGCGATGCGAAGCGGCGACGCTCGATTAAGTGTGCGGTAGCGCTCAGTGCGCGCCGGGGCCTGGCGCCGCGCCCGGTTGCGGTGGCGTGGGTGGCTTCAGCAGGGGCGTAATGAACAGCATCAGGGCAAAGCAGATCGCCATGACGAGGAACATGTTGTTGAAGGTCATGACCTGCGATTCCATCTGCATCCGGTAGGTCAGCTGGGCGATGGCTGTACCGGCGGGGTCTGGATTGCCGGCAGCCCGGAGCGTGGATTCGGCCTGCTGCAGGAACGCGGCGATTTCGGGCCGTTGCGGATCCATGCCGGCCGCGATCTCCTGGTTGTGCAGGTTGGTGTAGTTCAGTCGCAGCGTGTTGAGCGCAGCAAGTCCGACGGCGCCGCCCAGGTTGCGGCAGACCGTGATGAGACCGGTCGCATTTGGCAGTTTGTGCGGCGGCAGGTTGCCCAGCGCCATGAAGTTGTTCGGCACCATCGACATGATGAGCCCCGCCCCGCGCAACGCTTGCGGCCAGAACAGTTCGTCGAATGAGGACTCAGACGTGAGAAAGCTGTTCCAGTAGAGCCCGACTGCCGCCAGTGTCAGTCCTGTGCCGACAATGATGCGCGGGTCCACCCTTCGCATCATCGCGCCCGAGATCGGCCCCGCGATGAACATGGCAAGACCGCCAATACTCATGATGTGGCCGATCTGCTCGGCGTTGTAGCCGCGCACCGTGCCGAGGAAGAGCGGCGTCACGTAGACCGACCCGAACAGGCCGAACCCGACGACAGTCGCGGTAAGCGCGCCGAGGGAGAAGTTGCTGTCCTTAAAGACGGAGAGATCCACCACCGGGTGTTTCTGGCTGAAGGCGCGCCAGAAGAAGACAATGCCCGCCAGCGAGCACAGGAACATCCAGATCACCAGATGATCGTCCTCGAACCAGCCGGCGGTCGGGCCTTCCTCGAACACGTATTCGAACGCGCCAAGGAACAGCGCCATGGCGGCGAGGCCCATGATGTCGATGTTGCGGATCAGGCTCAGCTGCATCGGAACCTTTGGCGTCAGGTTCCAGACGAGGACCGACGCGATGATGCCGGGGATGACGTTCACCAGGAACAGCCAGTGCCAGCTGAAATTCTCTGTAAGCCAGCCGCCGAGCGTCGGGCCGATGGACGGCGCCAGCGTCGCCACCATGCCGATCGCCACCTGTTGGATCATCGAGCGGTTGGGACCGAACAGCGTGAAAGCCGCCGCCATCGTGGTCGGGATCATCGCCGCGCCCATGAAGCCCTGGATGCAGCGGAAGACGATGAGGCTGTTGAGGTCCCACGCGAGCGCGCACATCATGCTCGAGACCGTGAAGCCCGCGGCCGAGTAGACGAATAGCCGCCGCATCGACAGCGCGCGGTTGAGCAGGCCAGACAGCGGAATGCCGATCACCTCGGCGATCAGGTAGCTGGTCTGGATCCAGGCGATCTCTTCCGCCGAGGCAGAGACGCCAGCCTGGATTTTCTGGATCGAGGAGGCGACGATCTGGATGTCCAGGATCGCCATGAACATGCCGATGACCATCGCGAAGAACCCGATGTTCAACATCAGGCTTTCGCGTGTTCCCTTGGCCGGTGGGACGTAGACCCCCGGCGGCGCTGGCGCTGCGGTGGCGCTCATGGCGCCTACTCGCAGTCAGGCTTGGTGGAGACCGTGGCCGTCACCTGCAGACCCGCGCGCAACAGGCCCGAAGCCTTGGCTTCGTTGTCGAGTACGATCTTCACCGGCACGCGTTGCACGATCTTGGTGAAGTTGCCCGTGGCCGTATCCTGCGGGACAAGGCTGAACGTGGAGCCGGTGCTCGGCGACAGGCTTTGCACGTGGCCCTTGAAATGCTTGTCCGGATAGGCGTCGACGTGGACGTTGACGCACTGGCCCACACGCATCTCGTTGATCTGCGTTTCCTTGTAGTTCGCGAGCACCCAGACGTCGTCGGACGAAACGATCGACAGCGCGACGCGGCCCGGCGAGAGGATCTGGCCGACGATCACATCTTTCTTGGTGATGGTGCCGTTGATCGGCGCGCGGATCTTGGTGCGGCCGAGTTCAAGCTCGGCGCCGGCGACTTCGGCCTTCGCCGCTTCGACCTTCGCGTCCGCCGATGCTGCAGCGGCCTGCGTGCTCGTCAGCTGGCTGCGCTGGGCGGTGAT
>CALRWU020000426.1:0-3552 GCA_943371945.1 Azorhizobium sp. AG788 | reverse complement strand
GCGACGAGGCGGCGCGGAAGTCGATCACGCTGAGCCGGACCGGTCAGGACGACGCCGAGGCGTTCGCGGATGCGAAGGCCGTGCGGCAGATCGCCCTCAACCTGATCTCCAACGCACTGAAATTCACACCGCAGTGCGGGACGGTGGATGTCATTGCAGAAGAAGTTCCGGGTGGCGCGATGCTGTCGGTTGCGGATTCCGGCGTCGGAATCAGCCCGGAGGAATTGCTGAAACTGTCGCGCGCGTTCGAGCAGGGCGAAGCTGGCAAGAAGCAGAAAGGCGCGGGATTGGGTCTTTCCGTCGTGCGGGCGTTCGCGGAACTGCATGGCGGACGGCTGGATATCCAGAGCCGCGAGGGCGGCGGGTCGCGGATCGGCGTTTTCTTCCCCGCAGAAGCGAACAAGTGACCTTCGCCTGACACTCATCTGCTAAAGTCGGGTGCGCGGGGAAAGATTGGGTCGTAATCTTCCAATCATCCATCTCCACAAATCGATGTCCCGCTGCTAGAACAAACGTCGCAGGGGGCGGCCCGGAGGGGCGGCCATGACGGATGTATATGTTGCGTACGCTCGCGAAGACCGCGACCGGCTGCGCTTGATCACGGAAATGCTGCGTTTCGAGGGCTGGGACCTCTGGATGGATCCGTTCGATCTGTCGGATGAGCCCTCGCCTGCGGCCGAGCTCAAGCTGGCGTCGGCGCGTGTGATTCTCGCCTTCTGGTCGGATAGCTCGCGGACGTCGGAGGTTGTTCGATCCGAAGCCGCAACGGGTCTTTACAAGAACAAGCTGGTGCAGTTGCGGGTCGATGGTGGGGCCCCGCCGCGCCCGTTCGACCAGGTGGAGTCGCTCGACTTCGCGCACTGGCGTGGGGACATTGACGATCCGGCCTGGCGCAGGCTGATCGCCAGCCTGAAGCAGCATGCGGGCGAGCCCGCTGGGACACGCGCCCTGCCCAACACCACGCGCAAGGTGATGGCGCCCCCGCCGTCCATGCCCTCGATGGCGCAACCATCGCTGTCGCAACCAAGCCAGAACCGGCCGCCGCCAGCGCTTACGCCGCCTACGCGGCCGCATCAGGTTTTCCCGCCGCCCCCACCGGTTTTCCAGGCGCCGCCGCCTCCGCCCATCTATCAGATGCCGCCGGCGCCGCCGCCGGTCTACCAGATGCCACCGCCTCAGCCGCCGGCTTACCAGCCATTGCCGCCGCAGCCGGTATATCAGGCGCCGCCTCCACCGCCCGTCTTCCAACCGCAGCCGCAACCGCCTGCGCCGCCGCCGACTTTCCAGCTGGCGCAGCAGGCGCGCATGCCGGTGTACGATTTGCCGCCCGCGCCGCCGCCGCTGCCGCCGTTGATCCAGCCGGCTGAACCGTCGGAAAGGCGTTGGCGACAGCCCGCCAGTGAACTCGACTTTGCAGAACCGCGCGCCGGAACCGGGCGATCTGGCGGGTCGATCGCGTATGCCGAGACCAAGGGCGGCGGTGGGATGGCGTGGGGGCCTGTCGCTGCGGCGGGGGTGCTGATCGTGTCGGGGCTCGGGCTGTGGTTCGGGGACCCGTTCGGCTGGCGCTCTGGCGCGGGGCCGGGCGAGTCCGAGCCGGTTGCGATGGCGGCGCGCACGGTGAGCGATGCGCCTGTCGCCAATGCCGAGCCGATGACGGCCGCGTTCGAGGATTCCGACGAGTCAAACGAGAGCTGGACACGCGTGAACCGCAAGAGCGCCGAAGCGTTGCGCGATCATGTGGGCGAGTATCCGCGCGCGAGCACGGCTGAACAGGCGCGCTCGCTTTTGCGTGTCATGGATGCGCAGGCGTGGGTGACCGCAGTGACGGCGGACAATGACGCGGCGTATCAGGCCTATCTCAAGCGCTTCCCGGCGGAGGGCGTGATGCCTGGCGCGATGGCTGTCGCTGCGCGCGATCGTCTGGCGTCGCTTGGCAGCGAGCGGCTGCAGGCGATCGAGGAAATCCAGCGCGGCCTCGCTGCGCTCGAACTTTATAGCGGACCGGTCGACGGCAAGGGCGGCGGGACGACGGCGCAGGCCGTGACGAAGTTCGCGAGCGCCAACCGGCGTACGGCCCCGTCGCTGTCGACAGGTTCACCGCGCGAGCTGCGGGCGTTTGCGGAATCGGTGCGGCGCGCAGGATCGCGTGACGTGGCGAGCGCGGAAGTGGCGGCGGCGAGTCAGGCCGACCTCATGCGCGTGGCGCAAGCGCAGGCGCTGGCGGCGAGCCTTGCCGCAGCGCCGGTTGCAACGCCGGACAATGCCGATGCGCTGGCGCTTGGACAGCAACAGCGCCTCGCGGAAGCGCAGGCGTGGACTGCGGCGGACCAGGCAGGAACGGCTGCGGCCTTCCAGACCTATCTCGCGGCGTGGCCGAACGGGCCGAATGCAGCGGCGGCGAAGGCAGCGCTGACCAAGGCCAACCGCCCGGCGCCCTATAGTCTCGACCTGCTCTCCGCCGATGTGCGCAATGTGGTGGATGCTGCACGCAAGTCTGCGGCGACAGCGAACCAGAAGGCTGCGGCGGCGCGTCAGGCGGCAACTGCTGCGGACGGGCTGATCAATGCTGGCACGATCACGGCGGCCAATGGCGATCGCTTTGTCGCGCAGATCGCCCGTGGGGCGCCGAATGGCGTCGGCCTGCGGGTTCGCGGTTCGGGCGCAAATTCCGGCGATCGCTATCGCGGCGAGTTACGCAATGGGCAGAGCGTCGGCGTCGGCGTCTATGAGTTCGCCGACAATCCGGGCAATTCCGGATCGCGTGCAGCGCGCTATGAGGGCGAGTATGCGGCTGATGCGGCCAGCGGCTATGGCGTGTTCGCCTGGCGCAGCGGCGACAGCTTTGCGGGCAACAATGCTGGCGGCGGCGGACAGGCGCGCGGCGTGCTCTCCTATGACAGCGGCCAACGCTATGAGGGCGACATGTCCAACGGTCAGCGCGACGGCCTCGGCGTGTTCTGGGGCAGTGATGGCGCGGTCATGCAGGCGGGGCGCTGGTCGAAAGACGCTCTGGCGGAGCCGATGAAAGCGCCTGCGGCCCAGCCATAAGCGCTCTTTCCGCTGGCTTGTGGGCTTCCGGTCGCGCTAGCTTGGCCGTGGGTGGAAGTTTGTGGCGTGGGGTGGGCGATGGCCGAGCAGGCCAAGTCCCTGAAAGTGTTCGTCTCGTATTCGCGGGCGGATGTGGGGTTCGCAGACCAGCTGGTGCTGGCGCTGGAGGACAAGGGATTCGACCCTATCCTCGACCGGCATGACATCAGCGGCGCCGAGAACTGGCGCGAGCGTCTGGGCAAGCTGATCCTGTCGGCGGATGCGGTGGCATTCGTGCTGACGGCGAAGTCGGCGGCGTCCGAAATCTGTTCGTGGGAAGTCGGCGAAGCCGTGCGCCTCGGTAAGCGCGTCATTCCCGTGACGCCGGGCAATATCGATGGCGTGACGCCGCCCAAGGCGCTGAGCGAGCTCAACTGGATTCCGTTTTATGCGGAGCCGGCCATACCGGGGTCGGGCTTCTATTATGGCGTGAAGCGCCTGATGGAAGCGCTGAGCATCGAT
>CALRWU020000425.1:0-3553 GCA_943371945.1 Azorhizobium sp. AG788 | reverse complement strand
GCTCTGGTTCTGAGCGTTGAACAAGACTTCGAGCTCGGAGTGGAGCTGATCCGCCTTTCCGTTCTTTTCAGCCGCGTCATAGGCGTTCATCGTCGGACCGTAATAGGTCTTGAAAGCGTCCAGAAAGTCCGAGGGCGTGCCTGCGTGGTTGAATACGTAGGTATCTCTTGCGAAGGAGATGTTCTCATTCTTCACGCCGGAGGTGACGAAACGTTCGACGACAGTGTCCTCGATCCCCCACGTCATCGGGCTGACGAAGCCTTCGGGCGGCGGCGGTGAATAGGCCGAACTTGTCTTCAGGATCTGCGCGACCAAGGTCGGGTCATTGGGAATCCAGTTGCCCATCACGATACGGCCACCGGGCCGGGTGACGCGGACCATCTCCTTCGCCACATCGCCTTGCCGCGGCGCGAACATCGCGCCGAAAATGCTGACAACCAGATCGAAGGACCCGCTTTCAAGCTCCTGCAAGTTGGAGGCATCGCCTTCCTGAAAGTGGAGCCTTTCGAGTCCCAGCTCTGCCGCGCGGCGGTTTCCCGCGGCGACAAGATTGCTTGCGATATCGACACCGAGAACGCTGGCGCCCAGTTTCGCGGCCGGAATCGCCGTCGTCCCGTCGCCGCACCCGAGGTCAAGAACCTTCATGCCGGGCTTTACGCCGAGACTTGCCACGAGAGACTCGCCGCTCTCGCGCATGCTGCTCGCAATGCGAGTAAAGTCGCCTTTTTCCCAAAGGGCCTTGTTCGGATTCATGGGAATCTACCTTCATCAACCTTGGGTCATCGCCGGCCAAACCGGGATCATGCTTTGGATGTAGCCTCACCAGGCTTGCGCTGCTTGCAGATCGTCTGGAGATTCCCTGCAGATCGCCGCTTAATCGGCTATGTTCTGGGACAATGATCTACGAATTCGGGAAATTCGAGCTGGACACTGACAGGATGGAGTTGCGCAACGAAGGCGCGCCCGTCGCGGTCGAACCGCAGGTGTTTGCCCTGCTGCGGCTGCTGATCGACCATCGCGACCGCATGGTCAGCAAGGACGAGATCGTCGACAAGGTCTGGAACGGCAGGTTCATTTCGGACGCAGCCATCGCCAGCCGGATCAAGTCGGCCCGACAGGTGGTCGGCGATGATGGCAAGACGCAGGCGGTCATCCGCACCGTTCACGGGATGGGCTTCGCCTTCGTAGCAGACGTGACGATGCGTCAAGCAATCTCTGTCGCCGCATCTCCTGCCCCCGTGACAGCCGAGCCGGTTCTGCAGTCGCGACCGAGCATCGCTGTCCTGCCGTTCAGCCTTGCCGGCTCTATCGCAGCAGAATTTCCAATCGCAGAGGCTCTACCGCATGACCTTATCGCCGGCCTGTCGCGCCTGCGCTGGCTGTTCGTCATCGCCAGAGGATCTTCCTTCCGTCTACGGGGGGAAGAGGCGACGCTTGACGAGGTGCGGCGCAAGCTGGGCGTTCGATATTGCCTAACTGGCAGCGTCGAAGTCTTGGGCAAGGTGATCGCGATATCGGTCGAACTGAGCGACACCGAGGACAGCGGCGTGATCTGGAGCGAACGATTTCGCGCCGACATGGGCGCGATTCACGAAATCCGCGACCTGATCATCAATGCCGTGACTAGTGCAGTCGAAGTCAGGATTCCGCTGCATGAGGCGGGACGCGCACTTCTTCAATCACCCCGGAATCTCGACGCATGGTCAAGCTATCATCTTGGCCTTCATCACATGTACCGGT
The DNA here is from genome assembly GCA_943371945.1 of Azorhizobium sp. AG788. Taxonomy (GTDB): domain Bacteria; phylum Pseudomonadota; class Alphaproteobacteria; order Caulobacterales; family Hyphomonadaceae; genus UBA7672. The sequence goes on along the minus strand of CALRWU020000425.1, from coordinate 1,813 downwards.
TCAACAAGGCGGACAATGAGGTTGCAACATCGCTGTTCCAGCGCGCAGTTGCTCTCGAGCCAGAGTTTGCGCGCGCTTATGCGGGGCTTTCGTTCACGCACTTCCAGAGCGCCTTCCTGCGCTATGTAAACGATCCCGGAGCAGTCCGGCTTGCCGAGCACTACGCCGCTCTGAGTCTCGAGCGTGACCCGCTGGATCCGTTCGGACATTTCACCATGGGCCGGGCGCATTGGCTTCGCGGCGACCTGGACACCAGCCTGCCTTGGCTTGAGCGGGCCAACGAGCTTAACCCGAACTATGCGCAGGCAAAATATTCGCGTGGCTGGGCGGAGGCCCTGCTCGGGGATGCCAGCGCCAGCCGCGCGAACATCAATGAGGCGCTAGCCCTTAGCCCTCTTGATCCGCTGGCCTACGCGATGCGCGGGGTCAACGCGTTGTCGCATCTGGCGCTCGACCAACCCGCGCTTGCGGCGGAGTGGGCCGAACGCGCCGCAAACACGCCCGGCGCCCATGCGCTTATCAATATGATCGCAGCCGTCGCCTATGGCCTTCAGGGAAGCGACGCACAGGCTAGGGCGTGGGCCGAAACGGCACGGCATCGCGCAGCCCATCTCGGCAAGGCCGACTTCCTGCGCGCCTTCCCGTTTCGCGATGCGCCCACACAGGCGCGTATCGCTGCAACATTGGACAGACTGGGGTTTTAGGTCGCGCTGCGATGAACTGGTATGAATGTCTCGAAGGGGCCCCAGTGCCGCCGAAACCCGAATTGTGGCGATCCGGCTGGGTCCATACATTCCGGCCGGCCAGAGACGGTGCAGCGCCTCGGCAGGAGCTCGCCCAAAAGCCGCCATTCGCCAGCCACGGCTTACCTTCAAATGGCTGTTAGCTAAAAGGGCGGTTTTGCCGCCTGGCGACGCATCGTTTGGGGGGGCTGCCCGAATGCCCGCAGAAAACTCCTCCGCATGCGATCGGCATTGTGTAGTCCACAGGCTGTGGCAATGACGTCGAAGTTCTGCGATGTGTCTTCCACGCGCGCGCGCGCCGTTTCCAGCCGGATGCGCTCAACGGCCTTGGCTGGCGGCAATCCAACCTCGTTCGTGAAAGTTCGGGAGAAGTTGCGTGGGCTCATGCTGGCGCGCTGCGCGAGGGTGTCCACAGTAAGATCTTCGTCCAGATTTTCCCTGATCCAGCCAATGAGCGCTGCAAATCGGCTGCCGGGGCTGTTCAACGCCAAGAGAGCTGAAAACTGGGATTGTCCGCCTGGACGCCGGTAGTAGACGACAAGCTCCCGCGCAATGGCGCGTGCGATGTCTTCGCCCAAGTCGTCGGCGACCAGCGCCAGCGCAAGGTCGATGCCCGCCGTTACCCCCGCAGACGTCCAGAACTTGCCGTCGCGCATATAGATCTTTTCCATCGCGACACTGACCGAGGGAAAGCGTGTCGACATTTCGTTTGCGTATCGCCAGTGCGTGGTCGCCTGCCGCGCGTTGAGAACCCCAGCTGCGGCGAGGATGAAAGCGCCCGAGCACACACTGCAAACCCGGCGAACTTTCGCGGCACGTGTACGGACGAAAGCCAGCACACGTTCATCTTCCATGACTTTTCGTGTGCCTGACCCACCAACGATGATCAGCGTGTCGATGGGCCCCGCCGTATCCATGGCTTCGGCGAGTGTGATCGCAGTCGATGAACTGACAATCTGCCCGCCTGCGGGCGAAAGGATCTGCAGCCGGTAAGGAAAAGGCTTAGCCGCGAGCCGACCGATCTCGAACACTGCCAGCGGCCCGGCCAGGTCGAGATTTTGAAAGTCGTC
>CALRWU020000424.1:0-3572 GCA_943371945.1 Azorhizobium sp. AG788 | reverse complement strand
ATCTGCTTGACGACGCTGTCGGGGATGAGTTCATCCCGCATGTGCCAACCATGGGCGTGCGGTTCGACGACGTCCTTGCCGAACTTGCGGAACTGGTCCCGGATCTGCTCATAGGTCTCGTCGAGGCCGGTGTATTCCAGCGTCGCCTTGCCGCTCTCGAGGAAGCCGCGCACGTGCTTGGCGGCGGCCATCCGGGCCGCGGCAGTGTTGCCATTCATCACCAGCTTGGTGATGGCCGGGGTGAACAGCTTCTGCATCACCGCCTGATCTTGCGTCATGTCAGCGGGGCGGACAATCTCGACCTGCGTCATGGGCAGGCCGCCAATCAACTGGCTGAGGTATTCCCCGAACAGGATCTGGGTGAGCAGCTGTTCGATCTCGCCGAACTTTCCTTCTTCCGCGATGCGATCGACCCAGTGCGCGGTTTCCTTCAGCGTTTCGGAATAGGTCAGCACCCAGGCAAGACCGTGGGTGGCGCGCTGTTCTTCATCAATCTTGCGGCGGTCGACCTTGCCGCCTGGCGCGACCGCGCCGGCGACAGCCCTGCGCAGATCGAGGAAATACGCTTCCACGTCCTGCGATGCCTGCAGCACAAGGGTCCTGAGATCCGCAATCACCACGCCGTCCGTCATTTCGCCGTCACTCCCGGAGCAAGGCGACTTCCCTAGCCGATTGCGGCGATGCAGCAAAGATCATGTCGTCAACTCTACGTGCGACAGCGTGACTTGGAATATCCGACCTTGGGATGGGGCCTTTCGCGATGAGTTAGCCCTTCACGCCTAGGTGAAATCGGTGCGCCTGTCCTGATTGGCCGGCTCTTCGTCAGCAATCGCGGGGCGTTGGGTCTTGCGTTGGAGCCGGTACCCAAGCTCTCTACGGGCAGGGTCAACACGCGAGCCTCCCGACAGTGGAGGCCAGATACGGGACGGACAAGATGAAGCGCCTGATTGGACTTGCCGCTGGCCTTCTCGCCACGGCTTCGCTGGCTGCCGCGGCTTTCGCGGGGCCGAGCTATGATGCCGACGGCAAGATCGTCATTCCGGAAAACATCGATCGCTGGCCGACGGTCGGCACGACCTATGCGCTGTCCTACGAGGGCGATGGCGGTGTGACGTTGAACACGGTGCGGCTCGATCCGGAGAGCTACGATGCGTTCGTGAAGACGGGCGTGTTTCCGGTCGGCGCGACGTTCGGTCTTGAAGTACGGACGCCGATGGACGAGATCGCGCCGGCCAAGGGCGGCAAGACGCAGGGCGGCATTGTCGGCAGGTCCCTGCACGTGAAGGATGAAAAGGCGGGACCTGGCACGTGGACGTTCTACGGCTATGGCGCGACGTCGAAGGTTGGCTCTGCCATCCCGCGCAGCCAAGCCTGCTATGCGTGCCACGATGAACATGCGGGGACGACCGACACGGTGTTCATGCAGTTCTATCCGACGCTGAAGGAAGCCCGCGCGCGAGCGCAGGCCTCCTCCGCTTCGCACTAGATCACGCAGCCTTCACGAGACCTTCGGCGACCAACGCCGCCTGCACGGCGGGGCGGGCAGCCACGCGCCCCTGGTAGGCGAGCAGGTTCGGGAAGGCCGAGAGATCGACCTTCAGCATGTTCGCCCAGTTGGTGACGGTGAACAGGTAGGCGTCGACTGTGGCGAACGTGTCGCCCGTCAGGTAGGTGCGTCCATCGGACAGCCGCTGCTCGATCAGGCCGTAACGCGTCACGAGTTTCTCGACCGCGGACTTGCGTCCGTCATCCGTGATGGTCGGATTGAACAAGGCGCCGAAGCTCTTGTGAATCTCGGTCGAAATGTAGACGCCGAGTTCGTCCTGCTTCAGGCGCGCCTTTGTGCCATGCGCAGGCGCCAGTTTCGCGGCGGGATATGTGTCGGCGACATAGCCATGCAGCACGACATTTTCGGTCAGGATGTCGCCATCCGGGAGTTCGAGAGCGGGGACATAGCCCTTCGGATTTATCGCAAGGAAATCCGCGCCTGATTCCGTTTTCTTGTCACGGCCGACCCTGTCGAGATCAACCGTTTCGCCGGCTTCGCGAAGCAGGATGTGGGTCGCGAGCGAGCAGGCGCCGGGCATGTAGTAAAGTTTCATGAGATGTCCTCCGTTGATTTCGCAACAGGTAGGGTGGCCAATTGCGTTTGGAAACCACACACCGCGATGTTACTTCGAATCGGTCGAATTTTCTCGGTAGTTTCAATTGAAGTCCGAAGGTGGCGGGATGCTGAAGCGAACACTCGTAGCGAGCACATTTCTGCTGGCGGCGTGCCAGGCCACGCCGGCAGCAACAGGCCAGCAGGCGACTGCGCTGCAACCCAATCCGCAATTGCCGTCGAGCATGGATTTCGGGGATCCGACGAAGGACCTGTCGGTGATCAAGGTTGCGCCGGGACTGTCCTATGTGATGGGCAGGAATGTGTCCTCTAACACTATCGTCCTGGAGACGCCGGCCGGCGCGGTGGTCATCGACACGTCGCGGCCGCCAGCGTCGCAGGCGCATTTCGATCTCCTGCGGGCGAGCAGCGTGACGAAAGCAGCCTATGTGATCCTGACGCATGGGCATGGTGATCACACGGGCGGCGTTGCGCTGTGGAAGGGCCTCGGCGCCAAGGTTGTGGCGCAGGAGTCGTTCGGCGAATTCCTCGGCTATCAGCGAATGCTGGCGGGCTTCTATGCGCGCAGGAATGCGGCGCAGTTCCAGTTCGCGGGCAGCGGTGGAGCTGCTGCGGGCGCAGCGCCCGCGCCACAGGGGGCGGTCACCAATCCACTGACGATCGCGCCGGACATCACGTTTCGCGATTCCCTCGATCTCGACGTCGGCGGGGTGAAGCTTCAACTGTTGCACACGCCGGGCGAGACGCCGGATCACCTCACCGTCTGGGTTCCGAGTCTCAAGGCCGCGATGGTGGGTGACAATTTCTACGAGTCGTTCCCGAACATGTACACGCTGCGGGGAACAAGACCGCGCTGGCCGATGGACTATATCAACTCGCTTGAGACGGTGCTGAAGCTGGAGCCGGAGATCGTGATCCCGAGCCATGGGCCGGCGATCGTCGGCAAGGCCAACGTCAAGGCGCAACTGACACGCATGCACGACGCCATCGTCTATGTGCATGACGCCGTGCTGAAGGGGATGAACGCAGGCAAGGACGTGCACACGCTGATGCGCGAGATTAAGCTGCCGCCCGCGCTCGATGTGGGCGAGGGGTATGGCAAGATCTCGTGGTCGGTGCGTGGCATCTATGAAGGCTATGCCGGCTGGTTCGGCGGTGATGCGGCCGAGATGTTTCCGGAGGGACGTGACAGCATTTCGCCTGAGCTGGTGAAGCTGGCGGGCGGACCGAAGGCGATTGCGGACGAGGCGATGAAGCTTGTCGCTGCCGGCAAGCTGGTCGAGGCGCTGCAGATGACGTCGGTCGGCATCGAAGGCGCGCCGGGCGACAAGGATGTATTGCGCGCGCGCGTTGCGGCGTTCGAGGCGCTGGTGAAGGCCTCGAACAATCGCAACGAACTGGGCTGGCTCAATCAGGGTTTGGCCGAGGCGAAGAAGGGGCTGCAGTAGGG
>CALRWU020000423.1:0-3585 GCA_943371945.1 Azorhizobium sp. AG788 | reverse complement strand
ACCTCTCCTTCTGGCAGCAGATGTCGACGCAGCTCGGCGCCTCCGACGCTGACTTCGCAAAGGCCTACGTCATCGCTCACGAATTCGGCCACCACATCCAGACCCTGACGGGCGCCTCACAGAAAGTGCAGCAGGCGCAGCAATCCATGGGTCAGGCCGAAGGCAACAGATACTCCGTCGCACTTGAACTTCAGGCAGATTGTTATGCCGGCGTGTGGGCCGCCAACGCCACAAAAGTGTCAAATGGCGAAGTCGCGATGGAGTCGGGCGATCTCGAAGCTGGTCTCAAGACCGCCAACGCCATCGGCGACGATACGTTGCAGAAACGATCCGGCGGTCGGGTCCAGCCTGAAGGCTTCACGCACGGCACGTCGGCGCAGCGGATGCAATGGCTGCAAACGGGCTACAAGTCCGGCTCACCGGCGTCATGCGAAGGCACCTTTGCCGGACTGTGATTCCCTGATCAGGATCGGTCCCGACGAAAGGTTTACCGTTCATCAGCACATGAGGGGCTGTAATTGCCGCAATCTGCGGCCAAATCACGCGAGCGCCTCGTCTCCCGTGCCGGGCGGCAACAGCGTAATTTAGTTCCGTTAGGCCCCATGACCACTGCGCGAAACTTGGCCTATCAATCGTAGTCCCATGGCGAAGGGCCGTCCGGCCCGCATTTCCGAAAGAGAACCGCACCTGATGGCGCACGTTCCGAACCAGGCTGCCCTTCGCGAAATGCTGGCTCCCTTCCAGAAAGCGTCGTTAAGTCGTGCGGTTATCGAGGTTATCTGGACTGTCCTGCCGCTCGCTGCGATCTGGATCACGGCTGGGTTCCTGGTGATGGCGGGATACAGGTGGGCGGGACTGCTGCTCTCGATCCCCGGCGCTTTCTTTGCCATCCGCATGTTCCTGATCCAGCACGATTGCGGACATCGCGCCTTTTTCCGAAGCCCCTGGCTGAATGACTGGGTCGGCCGCGCTATCGGCGTGCTCACGCTCACCCCGCATGATTGCTGGCGTCGCACGCACTCCATCCACCACGCCACCTCCGGCAATCTTGATCGCCGCGAACTCGGCGCCGTGCGCACGGTCTCGGTCGAGGAATACAGCGCGATGAAACCGATGGATCGTTTTCTCTATCGGCTCTACCGCAATCCGATCACCCTGTTTGTCGTCGGCCCGTTCTACGTCTTCTTCCTGCAACAGCGCCTGCCCCATGGCCTGATGAAAGAAGGTTGGCGCCCCTGGCTCAGCGCCATGATCACCAACGTTGTGCTGTTCGCCATTCTCGGGACTGTCATGTTCCTTGGCGGCCTCGACATTCTTCTCTTCGTCTGGCTGCCCAGCATGATGCTCGCCTCGTCGATTGGCGTCTGGCTGTTCTTCGTGCAGCACCAGTTCGAGGAAACCTACTGGGCGCGCGGCGATGCCTGGAACGCCACCGAAGCTGCCCTGCGCGGCTCATCCTATTACGACCTGCCGCCCGTGCTGCGCTGGCTCACCGCGAATATCGGCGTGCATCACATCCACCACGCCAGCGCCCGCGTGCCGTTCTATCACTTGCACAATGTGCTCAAGCAGCACCCGATGCTGCGCGAAGTCAGCCGCCTCGGCCTGTGGCAGAGCCTCCGCTGCGCCGGCCTCACCCTGTGGGACGAAGCCAGCCAGCGCCTGATCTCCTTCTCCCACTACGCCCGCCTGCAGCGCGCCTGACACCGCCGACATCTGTGACGGGCTAGCGCTCCTCTCGCGCCAGCGCCTGCGCGATCTTGGCGGCCAGCGTGTCGATGCTGAACGGCTTCACCAGCAGGTCCGTGCCCGCATCGAGGATGCCATTGTGCACGATCGCGTTTCCCGGCGTCTCGGCATCAGCCATGGCGCTCAAGAGCTTCTTCATGGGAGAGTTACGCCCTGCCGACCCGCGCCGACCACATTCTTCGCGCGCTAACGAAGTCGTATTCGGCCGCAGACGCCGAGACAAGCGGGCGACGGAACAAGGGAACTCGGCGGCGGAGCCGCAAAGCAAAAAGGGCGGCCCTGAGAGCCGCCCTTTAAAACGTGTGCCTATGGTTCCCGACCCTCAGGTATCCAGGAAGCTCCGCAGCTTCCGGCTCCGGCTCGGGTGCTTCAGCTTGCGCAGCGCCTTCGCTTCGCTCTGGCGGATACGTTCGCGGGTCACCGAGAACTGCTGGCCGACTTCTTCCAGCGTGTGGTCGGTGTTCATGCCGATGCCGAAGCGCATGCGCAGCACGCGTTCTTCACGCGGCGTGAGCGAAGCGAGAACACGCGTGGTCGTCTCGCGCAGGTTCGACTGGATCGCAGCGTCCACCGGCAGCAGGGCCGATTTGTCCTCGATGAAGTCGCCGAGGTTAGAGTCCTCGTCGTCGCCGATCGGGGTCTCGAGCGAGATCGGCTCTTTCGCGATCTTGAGAACCTTGCGGATCTTCTCGAGCGGCAGGCCGAGCTTTTCAGCCAGCTCTTCCGGCGTCGGCTCACGGCCGATCTCGTGGAGCATCTGGCGCTGCGTGCGGACGATCTTGTTGATCGTCTCGATCATGTGCACCGGGATACGGATCGTGCGCGCCTGGTCCGCGATCGAGCGCGTGATCGCCTGACGGATCCACCACGTGGCGTAGGTCGAGAACTTGTAGCCGCGGCGGTACTCGAACTTGTCGACCGCTTTCATCAGGCCGATGTTTCCTTCCTGGATGAGATCCAGGAATTGTAGGCCGCGGTTCGTGTATTTCTTGGCGATCGAGATCACGAGACGGAGGTTGGCTTCCACCATCTCCTTCTTCGCCTGACGGGCTTCGCGCTCGCCCTTCTGGACTGTTTGGACGATGCGACGGAAGTCGTCGATCGGAACGCCCATCTCCTGCGCCAGCGCCGCAACGCCCTCGCGCAGCTGGTTGATCTTGCGGACTTCGGTGGTGGCGAATTTCTTCCACTGCTTCGACAGCAGGCCGACCTTGTCCATCCAGTCCGGCTTGAGTTCCTGACCGAAATAGTTGTCGAGGAAGTCCTGGCGGCCAACGCCATGCAGGTCGGCGAGGCGCATCAGCTTGCCTTCAAGCTGGATGAGACGCTTGTTGATTTCGTACAGCTGCTCGACCAGCGTTTCGATACGCGCATTGTTGAGGTGAAGCGTCTTCAGGTTCTCGATGATGTCGGAAACGATCTCATCGTATTCTTTGAAGTCCTTCGGGGTGAGGACCTTGCCCTCGATCTTCCGCTGGACCAGCCGCTCCTGCAGCTTGCGATAACGCACGAAGTTCTCACCAACTGCGTCGAGCACCTTGGTGACGCCTTCGCGCAGCTCGGCTTCCATCGCCGACATCGACATCGCGCCGCCGTCGTCGAATTCGTCCTCGGCATCGGCAGCTTCGGCTTCCGCCTGCTTCTGGCGCTCGAGTTCGACCTCGTCCACGTCCTCGTCGCGCGCGCGCTTGACGGGCTTGGCCTTCTCCTTGGCGCGTTCGGCCTCGGCGAGTTTCTTGGCGGTGATCGGCGCGGTCGACGGCGGCGGCGCGCCGCCATTCAGCACGATCTGCGAGTTGTCGACGATGCCGCCATGGGCCGCCGCATAGGTCGCTT
>CALRWU020000422.1:0-3616 GCA_943371945.1 Azorhizobium sp. AG788 | reverse complement strand
GCGCCCTTCACCATGCTCATCGCCTGGCTGGCTCACCGGGTCGACCAGATCGCCAAACTCAAACGTATCCGTCGCAACACGCGCTTCAAACCCAACTGGCGCGACCACTGGCAGGATCTCCGCCAGTGCGAATGGATGCGCGACCAGATCCTCGCCGCAGGCGCAGCCCAGCTGCTCGCCGGCAAGCCGCTCGATCTCGACGCCTTCATCCCCTCAACCGAACCACCCGAACACTATGGCGGGCCATGCCCGAAGACGCCGTTCGAAATGAACCGCCGCTTCCTCGCGATGGCGCGCTTCAACGCTGACCCCGAGCCCGCCATCCGCGCGTATGCGATGCGGATCGCGCGTCGCGCAGGTATCGATCTCAACAGCCCCCTCCGTCACGATGCTACGCATCGCGACACCTCCCCCGGCTTTGCCGGTGGAGGCAAGGCGCCGGCGCCTCTTGCCTCCCTCGCCGACAGGCGGGGGAGGTGGCGCGCGCTTGCGCGCGACGGAGGGGATGAGCGACGGCGCCGAAGGCGCGATTTGATCCGGGGGATCAAATCGAGGAGCGAATGCCCCGGCAGGGGCAGCCGCAGCTCGCGCGGTCCTCCCTTTCAACTCTCGGAAAGCAGAAACTCCCAGCCTCGCACGCCCCGCGCGCGAGATCGCGACCGCATGCCTGATCCCTCTGTCCATCCCCCCCCACATTCGCTAACTAGGCCCGGCCGAACCGACACAGGACCGCCTCATGACCGCGCGCACCCTCCGCGAATTTCTTGCCGATCCAAATGGAACCGGCCAATCCGCGCCGCGCGACCTGTCCATCCTGATCGAAGCGCTCGCTGACAGTTGCCGCACGATCTCCTCGCTTGTCTCCCGTGGCGCGCTCGCAGGCGTGCTCGGCACGGCCGGAACCGGCAACGTCCAGGGCGAGGAACAGAAGCAACTCGACATCCTCGCCAACGATGAACTCATGGCGATGGCCAAGGCCTCCGGCGTCGTCGCGGCCGCTGCTTCGGAGGAGGAAGAGGATGCTCGCCCGATGACGCCGGGCGCACCCTACCTCCTGCTGTTCGATCCACTCGATGGCTCGTCCAACGTTGAGGTCAATGTCTCGATCGGCACCATCTTCTCTATCCTGCCGACCAAAGCAGGCGAGGGCGCAGCACCCTTCCTCCAGCCAGGCCGCAACCAGTCCGCAGCCGGCTATTGCGTCTACGGCCCACAGACCACGCTCGTCCTCACGCTCGGCAAGGGCGTCGCCGGCTTCACGATGGATCCGCCCACCGGCCAGTGGGTGCAGACCGCCGCCAACATCCACATCCCGGAAAAGACGAAAGAGTTCGCGATCAACATGTCGAACATGCGCCACTGGGCCGATCCCGTGCGCGCCTATGTCGACGAATGCCTCGCCGGCGAGACCGGCCCGCGCGCCAAGAATTTCAACATGCGCTGGATCGCCTCCATGGTCGCCGACGTCCACCGCGTCCTCACCCGTGGCGGTGTCTTCATGTACCCGTGGGACAAGCGCGAGCCCGGCAAGCCCGGCAAGCTCCGCCTGATGTACGAAGCCAACCCGATGTCGCTTCTGGTCGAACAGGCCGGCGGAAAATCCTTCGACGGCCAGCACCAGATCCTCGACATCCAGCCCGCGGGCCTCCACCAGCGCGTCTCGGTGATGCTCGGCTCAAAGGAAGAGGTTGAATTGCTGGAGAAGAAGCACGCAACCTGAGTTCAGCACGAGGTCCAATTTGCCGACCAATCTACCTCTAACAACTGGAGAACGGCTGATCCGCTGCCAACGACTTTGTGTGCATTTTGCTCGCAACGTGGCGTATTTTCGTGCTGCTCGCGATGCAAACAACAAGCGCACGACGCCTAAGACAAAGTATTGGTCTGAAGCTGACGGCGACCACTTCGACATGGCCGTAGTTGAATGGTGCAAGCTTTTTGGCGATCCGCTCAACAAAATTAAAAGTAAGCACGGATGGGAATACGTTGTTGGAAAAGTGCTGAATGAGGACGTCGCGAAGTTTCGAAGCGGTATGCTAACCGCATTAGGTGTGAGCGACGACGAATTTGAAATCCAACGCAAAAAGATCAGAGTGTATCGCGATAAGTTTGTCGCCCACCTGGACGAAGAGCGGACCGCCTATTTGCCAAGTTTTGATCTCGCACTGGAAGCGGCGATTTTTCTGGTGGCGCACATCAGAGAATGGTCAAAGGACAACGGGCACTTCGTCAGCGACCCCAGCCATACCCTTAGAGACGAATACAATGAGTGCTTTGCTGAAGCATCGGCAATCTATGAAAAACTCAAATGACTGACGAAGGGGGGCTCATTGCAGGGCGCGCACCACGCAACTCCTGGCGCATCGCAGGCGTCACGCTCGCCTTCATCTGGTTCTTCGTCGGCGGCATCGGCCACTTCGTCATCACGAAGACCTTCACCTCCGTCGTCCCGCCCTACATCCCGTTCCCGCGCGAGATGGTCTACTTCACCGGGGTCTGCGAAATCGCCGGCGCCCTGGCGCTGCTCTACAAGCCGCTGCGCAGCATCGCCGGCATCATGCTCGCGCTCCTTGCGGTGTGTGTCACGCCTGTCCACATCCAGATGCTGATCGAGGCCGACAAGTACGCGGCCCTCGGCCCCGCCATTCTCTGGGGCCGTCTCATCCTCCAACCGATTTTCATCTGGATCGTGTGGATGTCTACCCGCCCCGCGCAGCCTTCGCAAAGCGCTCCAGCATAGCGGTCGCTTCATCGAACGCCGCAACGCTCGGCTGGCGCCGCGGCATCCGGTTCCACGCATCCAGCGCCGCGATCTTGTAGGCCTCGGCCAGCGTCGGATAGTTGAACGTGTTCTCGACAAAATAGTCGAGCGTGCCGCCAAGGTTCAGCACGGCCTGACCGATATGGATCAGCTCCGTCGCGCCTTCGCCAACAATATGAACGCCCAGCAAGCGCCGCGTCTCCAGCGCGAAGATCATCTTCATGAAGCCACTGTCGAGGCCCATGATCTGCCCGCGCGCCGTCTCGCGGAATCGCGCGATGCCGCTCTCGTACGGAATGCCCTTGGTGCGAACCTGCTCCTCGGTCATCCCGATGGTCGACATCTCCGGCACCGAATAGATGCCATACGGAAAGAACTCCGGCGGGGACTGCAGCGGCGCATCAAACGCGCTGCACGCCGCGATCCGCCCTTGCTCCATCGACGTCGAGGCAAGGCTCGGGAATCCGATCACATCACCCACCGCATGAATGTGCGGCTGCCGGGTGCGGAACGTGTTGCGGTCGACGTCGATTTTGCCGCGATCGTCTGCCGTGAGCCCGCAATTCTCCAGCTCCAGCGCATCCGTCGCGCCCTTGCGACCGGCAGCGAACAACACCATCTCGCTCCAGATCTGGCGCGAGTCCTCCAGCTCGATCAGGCACGCTTCTCCCTGCCGGCTCACACGCTTCACGCGGCTCTGCAGGCGGATGCTCATGCCACGGTCGCGCATGTCGTGGATGAACTCGTCCACCAGTTCGCGATCCAGGAAAGGGAAGAGGATTTCGTTCGGCTCGATGATGGTGACCTTGACGTCGAGCGCCGAGAAGATCGTCGCATACTCCACGCCAATCACGC
>CALRWU020000421.1:0-3630 GCA_943371945.1 Azorhizobium sp. AG788 | reverse complement strand
GGACGTGTGCGGCTATGACGTGTTCTACGAATGGACGCTGCGCGACGCGTAACGATCAGCGTGAGGCCAAAAACAAAACCGCCGCCCTTTGCGGGGCGGCGGTGATGCATTCAGCACTGGCTGAAAAATTACTCTGCTGCGTCTTCGGTCGGACGCGCGCGGGTCTTTTCGGCGATACGGGCGCGTTTGCCGGTCAGGCCACGCAGGTAGTAAAGCTTGGCGCGGCGAACCTTGCCCTGGCGGCGGACTTCGATCGAGTCCAGCGACGGCGAGTTCAGCGGGAACACGCGCTCGACGCCTTCGCCGAAGGAGAGTTTGCGGACCGTGAAGTTCTCGTTCACGCCGGTGCCCGAGCGAGCGATGCAGAGGCCTTCAAAGGCCTGGACGCGCTCGCGGTCGCCTTCCTTGATCTTCACGTTGACGCGCAGCGTGTCGCCGGGCTGGAACGAAGGAATTTTCTTGCCTTCGGTGACGCGAGCGATTTCCTCGGCTTCGAGGGTCTGGATGAGATGAGCGGCCATGGATAAATGTCTTTCAGTCGCGCGGTTTTGCCCGCGTACCCTGCTCTGGAGGGGCTTTCCGGGAAGCGGCGTATAAATCGGGTCTTCTGGCTTTAGTCAACTCCTCGGCCTGATTTCTCCGCCAGGTTGCGACCTTTGCGTGATCTCCAGAAGTTAACACCGCCGGAATCTCCCGCCCCTCCCAGACTTGGGGTCTTGTATAGTGGGGGTGCTCCAGCAGGCCGGTCTCGAAGCTTTCCTGCTCAAGGCTCTCGGCATTTCCCGCAACCCCGGGCAGCAGGCGGACGCACGCCTCCAGCAGCACCTGAGCCGCAACCTCCCCTCCCGCCAGCACATAATCCCCGATCGAAATTTCCTCGAGTCCCCGGGATTCAATGACCCGTTCATCCAGCCCCTCGAACCGGCCACACAGCAGAATGACCCCGGGTCCAGCCGCGAGCTCCCGCACTTTCTCCTGAGTCAGCGGCTTTCCGCGCGGGGACAGGTAAATCCGGGGTCGCCCACCCTGCTCGACACTGTCGATCGCAGCCGCCGCCACATCCGCCCGCATCACCATCCCCGCCCCGCCTCCCGACGGGGTGTCATCGACCGTGCGGTGCTTGCCCAGACCGAATGTCCGGATATCGACTGCCTCCAGCTCCCAAAGTCCCTGGCGCAGGGCGTTCCCAACGATCGACACCCCGAGAATGCCGGGGAAGGCTTCGGGAAAGAGGGTCAGGCAGGATGCGCGAAAACTCATCCCCGTCCGTTACCCCGCCGCCCGATCAAATGCACCTGCACCTGTCGCCGCCTCTTGTGAGACCCCGGCCGTCAATGCTATCGGAAACTCATAGGTTTCCATTTGGGATAATCTGGGAGGTCTCGCCTTGAAACTGCAATTTGCCTTGCTCTCCGCCGTCCTCTTCGCCGCTCCCGCCCTCGCCCAGGGCGCGCCGCCGTCGGACACTGTGAAGGCCGTCGTCGAAAAAGGCGTCAGCATGGATGTCCAGGGCAATGTCGGCGACATCGAGTACAAGCCCGACGGCACCTTCTCTGGCTTCGACGGCATGTTCTCCGGCACCTACAAGACCGACGGCAACAAGCTCTGCATCACAGTCGAAGCCTTTGGTCTCGTCGATGCCTGCCAGGAATATCCGGAAGGCAAGAAGTCTGGCGACAGCTTCACGCTGGAATCCGACCAGGGCGCGATGCAGGTGACAATTCGCTAATCAGCGCCCGCTGCAGCAGGCCCTTGCCTGCGACCGCGTGTCCATGTTCTTTGCCGACCTGACACCATCAAGTAAGATCGGGTCTGGGAGAAACACACATGAAACTGGTCAAATACACGCTTGCTGCAGCGGCCGCCCTGGTTGTTGTCGCTCCGGCCTTCGCTCAAGCTGCGCCGAACGACACGCTCACCATCGTACTCGCCAAGGGCGCGACGCTCAACGTGATCGGCATGGGCGCCACGGGCGACGTCGCCTACAAGGCTGACGGCACCTTCTCTGGCTTCGACGGCCAGTACGAAGGCACCTACAAGATCGACGGCAACAAGCTCTGCGCAACGTCCGCCGCCGTTGGCGAGGACAATGCCTGCGTTGAATATCCGGCCGGCAAGGTCTCGGGCGACAAGTTCACGCTCAAGCACCCGACGATCGGCGACATCGAAGTGACGCTGAAATAATCCAGCCATCAGGCTGACGATGCGAACGGGCGCCCCGCAACGGGCGCCCGTTTTGCTTTTGGGCCAACCGTTGGAACTTGAGCGATTGTGATGTGGCGCAGCCGCGTGCGGCGCCTAAGATCAACGTCAATGCAGACGCGGCAATCACAGCGCGGACGGAAAACAGCGGCGATAGTTCTCGCCGCCTGCCTCGCCGCACCTGCCCTCTCGGGCTGCGAGACATTGTTCGAGGCGCAGGCCGTGCGCGAACATCCGGCGCCCGGCAAGCTGGTCGATATCGGCGGCGGGCGGCACATCCAGATCGACTGCCGGGGTGATGGTTCGCCCACCATCGTGTTCCAGTCAGGCGGCGACCTTCTCGGCTCACTGGCCTGGACGCCGGTGATGGCGAAGGTCGCGGAAAAATCTCGCGCCTGCGCCTACAGTCGCGCCGGCATCATGTGGAGCGACGGGGCAAGCGGCGCATTCGATCCTCAGGAAGTCGCGCATGATCTACACGCGGGGCTTACGTCCGCAGGGGAGGCGGGGCCTTACGTGCTGGTGTCGCATTCGCGCGGCGGGCTTTACAGCATGATTTTCGCGGGACTCTACAGCCGCGAGATCGCCGGGCTGGTGATGGTGGACTCATCGCATCCGGACCAGGAGACGCGCTTCCGAGAGGCCGGCGTTACAGTCGGCGACTATGTGACCGCGGCCCAGGAACTGGCGCTCGCCTTACGATGGACGGGGTTGATGCGCTTGTCGCCCTACCCCGCCGACCCGTCGATTGCTTCGGAGGTGGACGCCTTCTATCCGAAGTCGGCCGAGGCCAATGCGCGGGAGGCGCGCTCGCGCTCGGCGACGATGGCGGAGGCGGGGAAGTATCGCGACTGGCAGAACTGGCCCGTCGTTGTGCTGGCGCGGGAACTGCCGGAGCAGACGCAGGCCCGCAAACGGGCGGACGCACATGATGAGTATCTTCTGTCGGCCGATGGCCTCGTTGCAGGATCCGACACGCAGATGAGTGAAGTGGTTTGGCGCAGACTGCAGGCGGACATGGCGACATGGTCGAGCAGGGCGCGGCTGGAGATCGTGCCGGAATCCAATCACGCGTTTTTCTTCTATCGTCCTGATGCGGTCATTGCCGCGATCGACGAAGTGCTGGCCGCTAGCCGGGTTGTGCGGCGGGCGCCGCCGCCTCCGGGATAGAGGTCTGCCCCTTCCCGACGATGACGGTTGCAGCCATGTCCGCCGAAACATTGCCGACCGTCCGGAAGATGTCGGGTACGGCTTCGACCGCGACCAGAATTCCCAGTAACTCGATCGGCACGCCCATCGCCATCGAGATCGGCGCGACAGACGCGATAAAGGAAATCTCGCCCGGTAGTCCGACTGAGCCGATGCTGATCGCAATCGATACGAGACCGCCCACCACGATGGCGCCAGGCGAGAGGTCGTGTCCGTAGA
>CALRWU020000420.1:0-3634 GCA_943371945.1 Azorhizobium sp. AG788 | reverse complement strand
CGTGGGCGTGCACGCGGCACGGCGAAAACGCGTTTGGAAAAGCCCCAGACGCCCGATTCTGCATCAACCGGCGCCCAAATCCGCGGCGGCCCCGGCTTGATCTCGCGCAAGGCGCTGTTCGCCATGGCTGCAAGCTTGAGCGACGCAGGGGCCCGTCAGAGGCCCGCAGGGAGAGAAACGATGGCCGAATCCAACGGCCTGCCGGAGGTCACTGCGATAGGCTTCGCGACGCCGCTCGAGTGGCTAGCAGGAGGCTGGCGGGACCTTTGGAGGGCGCCCTTCTCCTTCCTCGCCTATGGGCTGGTTGTTGCGACAATCTGCGGTGTGACGGTGACCGGGCTCGCGCTGACGGGCATGGGTCTGTGGTCGCTCGTACTTGCGGCGGGCTTTGCGTTTCTCGCGCCGATGATCGCGATGGGCGTCTATGAAGGCGGGCGGCTGATCGAGGAAGGCCAGCGCCCTAGCCTGTTCAGGATCGCGTTCGTCGGCCAGGCCTTCCGCCGCGACGTGGTGTTTCTGGGTCTCGCGCTCCTGATCGTCTTCGGTATCTGGGCGGAGCTGGCGCGCGTGACTTACGGTATCGCGACCAGCCGCCTGTACGAAACGCTGGACGAATTCCTGACCTTCGCCCTGGCGACGGGAACCGGCAATGTGATGCTGATCTGGGGTACAGTTGTCGGCGGTATCCTTGCGTGGCTGACCTATTCCTTCGTCGTCATCTCGGCGCCCATGCTGCTGGACAGGAACGCCGACATCTTCGTCGCGACAGTCACCAGCGTGCGCTGTGTCGTGAAGAACACCGGCCCGATGATGCTGTGGGCGGCGATCATCGCGGGCATGCTGTTGCTGTCGGCGGCCACGTTCTTCGTGGGCCTTGTAATCGTGATCCCGTGGCTGGGCCTCGCCAGCTGGCGCGCCTACCGCTGCCTTGTTGCGGCTCCGGATCATGCCGCGCGGGACGATCAATCTGCCTGACCCGCCCCAAGGGTGGATGATGGCGGACACATTCATCCACTGCCAACGGGAGGGCTGGGCGAGCGCGTCTGACACGTGTTCGTGGAGACCGGTCCATTGATATCAACGTCGCATTATCAACGCGCTACAGCGCTGGCCTTGCGCAAAGCCGAAACCCCAGCCAGATCAGCGCCGAATGACCGAATCCCGCGATCCTCCGGACTCCCTTGGCGACATCCCTTTCCCGGATGACGATATCCCGGCGCCCAACCTTGCGGAAAGGGAGCCCGGGTCGGACGACGATACGCCCATGTCCGACGAGGCGGTCGAGTTCTTCCGCCTGCCGCACGACGAGGACATCCCCCTGCCCGAGGAGCGGTTCGAGGACACGCGTCCGATCTCCGAGCGCGCCGCGGCCCGTCGCCCGGTGTCTGCCGATCCTCATGCCGACTACCTCAAGGGCCTGAACCCCGAGCAGCGCGAAGCGGTGCTCCACACCGACGGCCCCCTGCTGGTCCTCGCCGGCGCCGGCACCGGCAAGACGCGGGTGCTGACCACGCGGGTGGCGCAGATCCTGGCCGAGCGGAAGGCCTGGCCGAGCCAGATGCTGGTGGTCACCTTCACCAACAAGGCCGCGCGCGAGATGCGCGAGCGGACGCTCAATATCATCGGCTCGGAAGGCGAAGGGCTGCGGTGGTTTGGGACGTTCCACTCGGTTTCGGCGCAGATCCTGCGGCGGCATGCGGAGCTGGTGAAGCTGAAATCGGGCTTCACGGTGCTGGATACCGACGACCAGCTGCGCCTGATCAAGCAGATCCTCGAGGTTGAGGGCATCGACCAGAAACGCTGGACGCCACGTTATCTGGCGAGCCTGATCGACAGCTGGAAGAACCGCGCCATCTGGCCCGAGAAACTGCCGCACGAGGAATCGCGCCAGTTCGCCGAGGGCAAGGGCAAGAAGCTGTACGAGATCTACCAGGCGCGGCTCGCCACGCTGAACGCCGTCGATTTCGGCGATCTACTCCTGCACACGATCCGGATCTTCACCGAGCACAAGCAAGTGCTCGCGGAGTACCACGCCAAGTTCCGCTACATCATGGTGGACGAGTACCAGGACACCAACGTCGCGCAGTATCTGTGGCTGCGGCTGCTGGCGCAGGGCTCCAACAACATCTGCTGCGTCGGCGATGACGACCAGTCGATCTATGGCTGGCGCGGCGCCGAGGTCGACAACATCCTGCGCTTCGACAAGGACTTCCCCGGCGCAAAAGTCATCCGCCTCGAACAGAACTACCGCTCCACCGCCCACATCCTCGCCGCAGCCTCCGGCGTCATCGCCAACAATTCCAGCCGCCTCGGCAAGACGCTGCGCACCGACGCCGACCAGGGCGACCTCGTGAAAGTGCGCGGCGTGTGGGATGGCGAACAGGAAGCCCGCCTCATCGCCGACGATATCTCGTCCTGGCGCCGCCAGAACCGCCGCTATGACAACTGCGCCGTGCTGGTGCGCGCCTCATGGCAGATGCGCGCCTTCGAGGAACGCTTCATCGTCACCGGCACGCCCTATCGCGTCATCGGCGGCCCGCGCTTCTTCGAGCGCGCCGAGATCCGCGACGCCATGGCCTATCTCCGCCTCATCCGCTCGGAATCCGACGACCTCGCCTTCGAGCGCGTGGTGAACCAGCCCAAGCGCGGCGTTGGCGACACCACGATCCAGAGGATGCACGTCGCCGCGCGCGAGCTGAACACCTATCTCACGCGCGCCGTCGAGATGGAGATCCGCGGCGACAAGATCAAAGGCCCCGCCAAGACCGGCCTGCGCCGCTTCATCCTCGACATGGAGCGCTGGCGCGCCCAGGCCGCCGAAACAGAACACCCCCGCCTCCTCGAGATCATCCTCGAGGAGAGCGGCTACACGGACATGCTGCAGGCCGACAAATCCCCGCAGTCGCAGACCCGCCTCGACAACCTCAAGGAACTCGTGCGCGCGATGGGCGCCTTCGACACCCTCGCCGCCTTCCTCGAGCACGTCGAACTGGTGATGGACAATGCCGAGGGCAAGGGCGCGGAGGATCAGGTGCAGATCCTCACCCTGCACTCCGCCAAGGGCCTCGAATGGCCGATGGTCTTCCTGCCCGGCTGGGAGGAGGAAGTGTTCCCGTCCCGCCGCTCGCTGGACGAGTCCGGCGCCAAGGGCCTCGAGGAGGAGCGCCGCCTCGCCTATGTCGGCATCACGCGCGCGCGCGAGCGCTGCTACATCTCCTTCGTCGCCAACCGCCAGATCTATGGCCGCTGGACCAGCGTGCTGCCCAGCCGCTTCATCGACGAACTGCCGCCCAGGCATGTCGATGCGATCAGCGAGACCGGCTATGTCTCGCCCGGCGGACAATTCCACGGCTCGGAAACGCCGTCGCGTTGGGACTCCTCGTCCCCCCGGCAAGGGGCGACCACAGGGTCACGCGGCGCGTCGGACACCGAGTCCACCGTGTTCGACAACACCTCCGCTGGCGGTTTCAGGGGCGGCTATGACAGCCCCGGCTGGCGCCGCGCCCAGGCCGCCGCGAGCGAACGCGGCAACACCCGCCCGCCCGACATCGAAGGCCGCGCTTTCCGCTCCGACGATTCAGACGGTCGTCCCCTCGCCCGCGGCCGCACGCCCGGCGACATGATGGCCTCGTCC
>CALRWU020000419.1:0-3634 GCA_943371945.1 Azorhizobium sp. AG788 | reverse complement strand
CACGGCACACGCCGCCTGCTTCCCGCCGTCATCGCCGATGGTGAAGTGCTGGACCACTGCATCGTTGGCGAGCCGACGTCGGAGGATCGCATCGCCGACATCGTGAAGAACGGACGACGTGGCTCGCTCAATGCCGTGCTCAAGGCCGTGGGCAAACAGGGCCATGCCGCCTACCCGGAAAAATCAGCGAATCCGATGCCCGTGCTGCTCGATGCGTTGCAGAAACTGCGCGAGATCAAGCTCGACAATGGCAGCCCTGGCTTCCAGCCATCGAACCTCGAGATCACCACGATCGATGTCGGCAACGCTGCGCACAATGTGATCCCGGCGCAGGCGACCGCGAAGTTCAATATCCGCTTCAATCCGAACCACACCGGCGCGGACCTGATGGCGCGCCTGTCTCAACTGATCGGCGCCGGCCGCGATGGCGTGACGCTCTCGCTGGACATGCGTGTGACCGGCGAAGCCTTCTACACGCAGCCCGGAAAATTTACGGATCTCGTCGTCGCGGCGGTCGAGGCGGAGACAGGTCGTAAACCAGACCTTACCACCGGCGGGGGCACTTCGGACGCACGCTATATCAAGGACGTGTGTCCGGTGGCGGAACTCGGCGTGCGCAATGAGATGGCGCACAAGGTCGACGAGAACATCCCGGTCGACGAAATCGAAACACTCTGCCGGGTATATTACCGCCTGCTGGCCGGTTATTTCGCCGCGGCCTGAGCCCTGGCGCTATCCCCGCGAAGTTTCGCCAAAATGGTGAATCCCAGCGCCGCCATGAGAATGCCGCGGCGTGATGCTTGCTGAGCAAGTGAACTCGGTAAATGGCAACCCCGCTGGGGATGCAGCGTTGAGTGGGCGTATGGCGTTCGGCGGACCAGCATGGGGCCAAGCCAGCCGGACCCTCGTGGTCCTGGCGCTGAGCACCTGCGCGCTGTTTGCTCCTGTCGCAGCCGCCCAGGACGAGCCGAACGCGCAGGATCAACCCCAACTGGTTCAGACTGGATCGTCCGCAGCCGGACGAGTTCCAGTTGAAGGCGCCCCGGACGCCGTCGCCGAACGGGTCAAGGGACTGCAGCGCGAAGAAGCAGTTCCAGAAACCCTGTTCGAAGCCCGCCGCCAGGCCGAGCGCGCCGCCGCCATCGTCTCAACCGTCATGGAATCAGAGGGCTACTACCAGGCGGAAGTCACCCCCTTCGCCGAAGGCCAGAACACGTTCAGCCGGGGTGTTCGTGTCACCCCCGGCCCCCTCTTCATCTATGCCGGGCGCCGCATCGCTTATATCGGCGCGACACCCGATCAGGCGACCGTCGCCGAACTCGATACGCTGCTCGCACCGATCGAGACCGGCGTGCCCGCCCGTGCGCAACCCGTGATCGAAACCGGTGATGCGTTAATCGCGGGCCTGCGCGCCGCCGGTTATCCGGACGCCAAAGGCGATCCCGTCGATGCACTTGCCGACGCGAAGGCGGGCACAATCGAGATTGAATTCCGCCTCCGCCCAGGTCTGCGCGCCACGTTCGGCAAGCTTGCAGTCTCCAGACTTGGCGAGACGAAGGAAGCGTTCATCGACAAGCTTCGCCCTTGGAAGGAAGGCGAGCGCGTCACGCCGCAACGCCTCGACGAATTTCGCGGCCGCCTCGCCGAAACCGGACTTTTCTCCGCCACGTCTGTCCAGCTCAACGCAGCGCCGACTGTCGACGGACAGACGGAAACGACCCGCGATGTCGTCGTCGAACTCACGGAGCGTGAGCGCCGCACGATCGCCATCGGCGCGTCTGCGTCCACCAGCGATGGCTACGGCCTCGATGCGGAATGGCAGCTTCGCAACTGGAGCGGCTGGGGCGACACGCTCGCGATCACGGGTCAGATCGCGACCCTGCAACGCCGCATCGGCGCGTCCTATCGCCTGCCGCACATCGGCAAGTACGGCCGCATCCTCAAGCTCGCGACCGAGATCGAGGATTTCGAGACCGACGCTTTCGACCAGTCCGGCGCCAACGTCTCGGCGACGCTCGAGGAACAACTCTCGCCACGCGTGCGCGGATCGCTCGGGCTCGAAGCGGGCTTCGCGAGCATTCTCGACGCACAGGCCCGCGCCACCGCGACAGGCCGTCGCGATGTCTACATCATCTCAGGCATGGGCACGGCCGAGTATGTCGGCGTCAAGGACATCCTCGACCCGGTAAACGGCGTCCGCGCCCGCGTCGCTATCGAACCCGGCTTCACCTGGGGTGACACCAACATCGCCTTCACCAAGATCAGCGGCGAAGCCAGCCTGTACTCGGATTTCGGCACAAAGGATCTTGTCGGCGCCGTACGCGGCCGCCTCGGCACCATCGCCGGCCCCAACGGCGCGCCGCCTGACCGTCTGTTCTTTGCCGGCGGCGGTGGCTCCGTGCGCGGCTATGAATACCAGTCGATCTCGCCGCGCGATGCGCTCGGCCAGCTCGCGGGAGGCCGCTCGCTTGTCGAAGTCTCGGCCGAGGTCCGCTATCGCTGGACAGATACGTTCGGCTTCGTCGCCTTCCTTGATGGCGGCGCCGCCGGCTCCAACGTTGAACCGCCAATCGACGCCATGCGCTTCGGCACGGGTGTGGGTCTGCGCTACTACACGGCGTTCGGCCCGCTCCGTGCGGATATTGCAGTTCCGCTGAACAAGGAAACAGGCGACGCCGACTTCCAGATCTATATTTCCATCGGACAGGCCTTCTGATGGAACGCGCAAAGAGACGCAGACGATATCCTATCTGGCTCCGTATCGCGCTCGGTCTGATGATCGTGGTGGCGCTTCTTGCGGCGAGCGCGGTCGCGCTGCGCTTCTGGATCACCAGTGACGGCGGCCGCGCCTTCATCCTGTCGCAGGTAGATGGCCGCAAGGTCGGGGCGTTCGGAACCCTTCGCCTCTCTGGCCTCAAGGGCGACCCGCTGCAGGCCGCAACGCTGGCTGACATCGCGCTGGTGGACGATGAGGGCGTCTGGCTCCGCGCCAAGGACGCACGTATCGAGTGGACGCCAACCGCGCTGTTCGGCGGCCAGCTCGAAATCCAGTCGATCGAGGTTCACACCGTCGATGTCGTGCGCAAACCTCTGCTGGCGAACCAACCGGATGAGAATGCTCCGGCGCCCGATATCGGGCTGCGCCTCGACAAGGTCGCGGTCAATGACCTCCACCTCGCCGAACCCGTCATCGGCATCGAGGCGCGCTATCGCATCGATGGCGGCGCGGCGATCCAGCGCGACGGCTCCGGCTTTTCGCGCATGGTCCTCTCGCCGGTTTCCGGCCCCGCCGACAAGGCGGACATCTCGGCGGAATGGACGACAGCGGGCGGCGTAAAGGGCTCAGCCAATCTGTCAGGGCCAGCAGGCGGCCTCATCGCAGCCGTCCTGCAAGCGCCCGGAGACCAGCCCGTAGCGCTCACCGTCGACGTCGCGGGCACGCTGCAGACCTTTACCACCAAGGGCAATCTCAACTTCGGCGCCGACAGCGTCGCCAGCTTCCGCCTTGCGCGGAAGGGCGACAAGGCCGTGCTCGACGCACAGCTCATGCCCGGGCGCTGGCCCATGCTCGCAGAACTCGCCAAACGCACAGGCGCGCAGATCGACCTGCATGGCGAAGCCGAACTCGCCGACC
>CALRWU020000418.1:0-3641 GCA_943371945.1 Azorhizobium sp. AG788 | reverse complement strand
CGATGGCGCCGAACGGATTGTAATAGTTGGTCGACGGAATCACGATCGGAACCGCACCCAGCATCGGCGCCACTTCGCGATAGCCGACAGAATCCGCGAGATAGACGCCCGCCTCGGCAAACAGCTCGAGGCTGTCGCCGATGTCCTGATTGAAGAAGCTGAACAGGTTGATGCGGTCGACGCCATTGGTGACGGTCGCATCCTCATTGACATTGTAGCGCGTCCCTTGTGGCCGCGTGGACGTCGTGCCGATGCAGGTGTCGGCGGATAGCGCTCCCGTTGGCGCGCAGCCTGCGACAGAGCTGGGTTGGATGTGGAACTGACCAGCAGCGTTCGTCACAGCCGCGCCATTCACAAGGATGTTGCCTGCCGCAAACTTGTCGAACACCCCCCAGGCGGAAGTGATCGACGTGTTGTTGAAGCCCGCCGACGCCGCGGCGTTTGCCGCCCAGTCTGCCGGCAGCCTGCTTCTGAGGTCCGAATTGGCCGAAAATTCGCGGTCGCTCGCGTAGATTGGATCGCGCGAGAAGTAGGAGCCCATCACCGACAGGCGGGTCGCGCCATCGTTTGACCGGATACCCAGCTGCATCGAAGCGGTGAACTCGTCAGCCGAGGCGCCCTCCTCGTTGCCGTAGGTCACATCGAGCATCAGACCTTCGAAATCGTCGTTCAGCACGGTGTTGACCACACCCGCGACCGCGTCGGCGCCATAGATGGCCGAAGCGCCATCCAGCAGGACTTCCACCCGCTTGATCCCGGACGTGGGAATGGCGTTGGTGTTCGCCGTCACCACCGGAACCAGGTTCTCCGCCTGCGTGCCCGGATGGTTCACCATCCGCCGGCCATTCAGCAGGACCAGCGTGTTGCCGGTGCCCAGCGCTCGCAGGTTGATCGAGGCCGTGTCGCCGCGGGCGGCGTTCGTTCCACCAACGCTGTTGGCCACGCTCGCGCTGCCGAACGAGACATCGCCGAGTTGTGGAATTGACCTGAACAGGTCGTCGCCGGAGGACGCCGCGATGGCGTCGAGTTCCTTCTCGCCCACCACCACGACCGGCAGCGCTTCGGTCGGCTGCGCTCCGACGATCTGGGAACCGACCACCACAACAACATCAGAGTCTGCAGGGGTTTGTTCAGGAGGCCGAGCTATCTGAGCTCTGGCGACACCCGCGAGCGCCAGTGTGGTCGAGGCCAGCAGCAAAGCGCGCACGGCCGATCCGCCTACGGAATATCGCATGTTCTCCCCCTGGCCGTGACCCGTCACAGCGTCACCAGGCAATTTACGCGACATCATCCGGGACCCCGCGCGTGTCAATCGAATTCGCGGCCCGCGTTCGCCGGCCGGGCGAGCAGGTATCAAGACGCCGTGGCGACAGGCGCAGGAGCCCTGGATCTGCCGGGCTTCACGGCTAATTGAAGCGTTGTTTTCAAGGCTTTGACCCCCGCGCGTTGACCGAATTTCAAGCCCGGGCATCTATGGTCCCATCCCAAGGGTCCATCCAGCCTCGGTTCCAGAGCGTGGCGCACCGCTTCATCGCGGAAACGTCATCAGTTTTTGCCTCGCCGCGTCGGCGGGCCACAGACGCAAACGTGTTCGGGAAGAGTATGAGAACCCGGCCTTTCGGCGCCCCGCAGGATGGCCGCAAGGGCAGTGGAAGTGTAGTGTGACGGCGGAGTCGAAGGTTTCATGGCGCTGAGCAAAGGCAAGATCATCGCAGGTGCTGCAGCGGTGGCCGTTCTGGTCGTCGGCGGCATTGCGTACGCAACGCTCAACGGCGGCAAGGACTCGCATGGCGGCCCCCAGATGGCAGGCGGCGGTGCGCCGGGAGGACCGGGCGGACCTGGTGGTGGACCTGGCGGACCCGGTGGCCCGGGCGGCCCCGGCGGCGGACGGGGAGCCCCGCCCGCGCAAGTTGAGGCGGTTGCCGCAGAATCTCGGGTCTTTTCGTCCCGCATCGAAGCCCTCGGCACACTGGAACCGCGCGAGCGGGTGGTCCTCTCGGCCAACGCCGCAGACCGCGTGACGGGTGTCTTTTTCGAGGACGGTCAGCGCGTCGCCAAGGGCAAGGTGCTGATGACCCTCGTCAATGAGGAAGAGAACGCAGCGCTTCAGTCGGCCCGCGCCACCGAAGCCAATGCCCGGCAGATTTACGAGCGGAACCAACGCCTCGCGGCCGCCGATGCCGTCGCCCAGCTTGAGCTCGAGCGCAGCAAGTCCGCCTATGAAGCCGCCGCTGGTTCGGTAAGCGGCGTGCAGGCACGCCTGCGGGATCGCGTACTCGTGGCGCCCTTCTCCGGCGTGCTTGGCTTCCGCCAGATTTCCACCGGCGCCTACGTCTCGCCCGGCCAGACGGTCGCGACCCTGATCGACGATACGCAGATGCGGCTCGAATTCGGCGTCCCGTCGATCTACCTGAACGATCTTCGGGCAGGCCTCGAGATTACGGCCGTCACCAAGGACATCCCCAACCGCAAGTTTGTCGGCAAGTTGACGTCGATCGACAACGCGATTGACCCCGTCAGCCTGTCCGTAAAGGTCCGCGCGACGCTGCCGAACGGCGACGGCGCCCTCAAGGCCGGTACGTCGATGAGCGTCGAACTGGTGTCCAAACCGCGCACATCCCTTTCGATCTCCGAGATCTCCGTGATCGCGGAAGGCTCCAAGAATTTCGTCTATGTCGTCGATCAATCGAAACAGCCCGCCGTTGCTGTGAAGACCGAGGTGACGCTGGGAGCGCGCGAGCGCGGTATTGTGGAAGTGCTCGCCGGACTGAAATCAGGCGACGTCGTCATTACGGATGGCGTGCTCAAGGTTCGCCCCGGCGGCCCCGTGCGCGTCCGTTCCGCTCAGCCTGCCGGCGGGGCTGGAAATGCCCGCATCGCGGCCGGACAAGGCGCTTCGGACAAGGCCAGCCTCGCCCAATAGCCCAGTCTGGCTTACTAGAACTGCCCTATAGCGCCGGGAGATCCGCGCCATGCTGCTTTCTGACGTCTCGATCAAACGACCCGTGTTCGCCACCGTCATCGGCTTCCTGCTGGTGGCCGTGGGCATCGTGTCCTTCACGCGCCTCGCCCTGCGCGAGTATCCCGACATCGATCCGCCCGTCGTTTCCATTCGCACCACCTATGCAGGTGCGTCCGCCAACGTGGTCGAGTCTCGCATCACCGAAGTGATCGAAGACCGTATCGCCGGCGTCGAAGGCATCCGTTACATCAACTCGTTCAGCCAGGACGGCCAGTCGATCATCTCGATCGAGTTCGACATCTCCCGGAACATGGATTCCGCGGCCAATGACATCCGCGACCGGGTTGGCGGCGTGCTCCGCCAGTTGCCCCAGGAAGCCGATCCGCCAGATGTGCAGAAGGCCGACGCGTCGGAAGAGACCGTCCTCTGGATGCGCCTCGCCAGCGACAAGCGCACGCCGCTTGAGCTGACCGACTATGCCGAACGCTATCTGGTCGACCGCTTCTCTTCCATCGACGGCGTTGCACGTGTGCAGATCGGCGGGCAACGCACGCCCGCCATGCGCGTCTGGCTCGACCGCCGCGCCATCGCGGCCCGCGGCCTGACGGTTGGCGACATCGAACGCGCCGTCCGGACGGAAAACGTGGAAACACCGGCCGGGTCGCTGACATCTGCCGAT
>CALRWU020000417.1:0-3646 GCA_943371945.1 Azorhizobium sp. AG788 | reverse complement strand
GCCATTCGGCCGGCACTTTCGAGGGCTCGGCATAGCCGTTGTAGATCACGTAGCGGCGCTTGCGGCCCTCAAGGCTCGGCCGGCGCTCCTCGTAATACTTGTTTCCGGTCGTATCTGCGCCGACATAACCCGCGCGACGGCCGATGTCGAAACGAGCGCCGATCGTGGCTCCGTTCCACCAGGTGAAGATCGACTTCAGCATCTCGGCTCCGTTCCTAGTCCAAGTCACGGGAATTCAGATAGATAGGCACGATTGGCGCGGCGCGAATATGGCGCCCGCGAATTAACGGGTCCAGCGGCGCGAAGGCCCCCGCTCATGCGACAAATTCCTGTGTGCAGGCAAGGCCAAAGCACCTCATCATATCGGTGATTCGCGCCCGGCGCCCCAATCTCGGGTCGCTGACACGCGGGAGGTTGAGTGATGGCTGAATCCCGGACCAAGTCTTCGACACGGCATCTGGCCCGGGTTCTCGAAACCGGGGCAGCCCTGCTCGAGCATGGCGACGCGGACGCGGCCCCGGCCCGGCTGGTCAATGCGCACCTGACGGCGATCCGGACGCTGGGCGGCGAGAGCGAAGCGGCCGAGGCGGTCTGCGAGGCGATCCGCACGCGCAGGATCACGCCGATTGCGCCTGCCAGCCTGATCGAGGCCATCGTACCCGCCCGGATCGACAGCGGGCAATTGCTGGCGGCGATCGCTGATGCGACGGCCGTGGCGTCGGCGCGCGCGGTGGCGACGCAGGCGTTCGTTGCGGTGGCGGATGCGCTGGAGGCGCTGACGATCGAGACGGACGATCAGGGGCGGCCAACGACGTCGGCTCTGATCGATGCGTTCCGCGCGGGGGCGGATGCGGAACTGGTGGAGATTGCGCTGTGCACGCCCGGTGGTCCGCGCGCTGCGGCGATCACGCTGCGCCGGCAGGCGACCGGCGCCCGCGAACCGGGGCGGCAGGCTTATCTCATTCCGGGCTGGACAGGACTTGAGGCTGGCGATGTGGCGACCGCGATCGAGCGGGTGAGCCGGACGCGGCTGGCGGTGCGGATCAGCATCGGCGCCGATGCGGGCGATGCGGCAGCGCCAACGGCGGCGATCAACATCGCGCGCTATGCGGCGACGGGCGATTTTGCCCTGCTGGCGGCAGACCTGACCGCGCTGTCGAGCTTCATTCCGACCTGCACGGTTCACATTGCCGGGCTTGCGGCGGCGGTGATGTCGCAAGGACTTGCGTTCGACAGCGAAGACGGGATCGCGGCGGCGGTGAAGCTGTGCGGCATTGCGAAGGACGCGCTCGGGTCGGTGACGATCGACCACCCGTCGGCGGCGGCGATCTTCTGGCTGTCAGCGGAAAGCAGTGGCGCGGATCCGGTCGATCTCTTGCTGGCAAGCGAGGACGAGCAGACGCCGGAATTGTCGTCCTGCGTGTCGGCTGCGCTCTCGACGGCCGCGAGCAAGACCGAAGCGGAAGATGTTCGCCTGCGCATTCTCGGTGCGCGCACGCTCGACCAGATCGACGGACTCGAGCGCCATCGGCTTGAATCGCGCGGCATGACGGACGCGGCGATGGACCGCGTCGAACAGGCGCTGAAAGAAGGACTGAGCCTTGCGGCAGCGTTCTCGCGCTGGGTCGTGGGCGATGAAGTGATCCGCAAGAAGCTGGGCCTCAATCCGGAAGCCTATGACACCGATGGCGAGAGCCTGCTGCGGGCGCTGGGCATTTCGGCGCGCGAGATCGATGAGGCGCGGGTGGCGGTGCAGGGGCGGCGGCGGCCGGTATCGAACCCGAAGTCTCCGCTGGCGCGGATCCTCGCCCGGTCCGACGGTCTGACGCCAGAAGCGCGGGTGCGGATGGCGAAGGCGGTGGCGCCGCTGCTGTCGCGACAGCCGGTGATCACGATTGCCAGCGGCGAGCAGTCAGACACGTCACGCATGACAGTGCATGCGTCTGTGCGCGCCGCGATGGGCGCGGGTTTGGGCGTGCGGATCGAGGCGGGACGGCCTGCGGTCGACCAGGAATTGCAGCAGCGCATCTCCGAAGCCAAGCGCAGGGCGCGCGCACCGCTGGCGGCCGACATGCAGGCGCCGACCTTCGAACGGCCGCCTCAGCCGGCGCCGACCGCGCCGCTTTACGCACAGACGCACGATCATGGGCATGACGAGGACTACATCGCCGAGCGTCGTCGCCTACCGGATCGGCGCAAGGGTTACATCCAGAAGGCGACCGTGGGGGGACACAAGGTCTACCTGCACACGGGCGAGTTCGACGATGGCGAGCTCGGCGAGATCTTCATCGACATGCACAAGGAAGGCGCCGCCTTCCGCTCGCTGATGAACAACTTCGCCATCGCGATCTCGATCGGCCTGCAATACGGCGTGCCGCTGGAAGAGTATGTCGACGCATTCGTCTTCACGCGGTTTGAGCCGGCCGGCGAAGTGACGGGCAACGACCATATCCGCAGGGCGACCTCGATCCTCGATTACATCTTCCGCGAACTGGCCGTGTCCTATCTCGGGCGGGACGATCTCGCTGAGGTCGACAATGTCAGCCATGACGGGCTCGGCGGCGGCGCACGCGAGGGCGAGGAGCCAACCGTGCCGGTCCAGCCGGTGCGTCCGGAGCAGTTGATCTCGAAGGGCTTCAGCCGCGGGATAATGCCCGACAACATCGTGCCGTTCACGGCAAGGCGGGTGGCCGAAAGGCTGGAGGATGCAGATGGACCGCCTGTAACCCCGCAGCGCGGACCGGACTACCTGTCCGACGCCTGCCCGACCTGCGGACACTTCACCTTGCGTCCAGATGACGGGGTGGCGGTGTGCGAGGCATGCGGCGCGACGGTGCAGACGGCGTAGGCAAATTCTGCCGATCCTGATTTCGTGCGTCTTTTCGATTCAGACCGACCCGAAGTCGAAACATTTCGCGGCTGCGGCGTCGAAGCTGCTTGCTAGGCGATGCTCGAACACGTAGCAGCCGCGCGCGCTCAATCTGGGACGTTTGGAATTCAGTAACCCAGCTGAGCGATTCTTACTGGCTCTACATGCAGTGAACGACATTCGCGCAAGATGCGGCCTGCAAACCGCCTCGATTGCACTGCTTCTACTGAACTGCGTTGGTTAGCGACGACCGGGGGACATCCGGTAACTTTGGCGGCAATTTCTGGAACGGGACTTGAATGGTTCAGCGCATCGTAATCGCAGTCGTGGCCATTGGCCTGATGAGCTTGTCTGTCCTGGTTTAAATGATCCTTCGAATTCTGATCGCGGTCGCGGCCATTGGCGCCATGAGTCTGACGGCTCTGGCGCAGACGCCTGAAGCGAACGAGATCACACGCAAGGCCACGGCCGAGCGACTCGTGCAGGGCGAAAAGGCCTGTTCGCGGTGCGATCTGTTCCAGGTCGACCTTTCCTATCAGGATCTCGACGGTCGTGACCTTTCCGGCGCGCGCCTGCGCCAGGCCGATCTCAGCCTCTCCACCTTCGATCATTCCAAGTTTGCCGGTGCGAACATGTCGATCGTGAACGGCTTCGGCATGCGCGCCGAAGGCTCGGACTTCACCGGTGTGGATTTTCAGGACGCGGTCCTGGTCGGCGGCTGGTTTGGCGGCTCGAAATTCGACAACGCGACTTTCCACAACGCCAACCTGTCAGGCG
>CALRWU020000416.1:0-3648 GCA_943371945.1 Azorhizobium sp. AG788 | reverse complement strand
AATGAGAGTTTGCTAGCTTCCCCTGCACAGATTGCGATTGGGGGAAGCCATGGCATTCGGAAAACGCGTCGCTGGCGATCCGCCTCCGGCTCCTCCGAAGATCGCATCCAGCGCCCCTTCAGACGACAGCCTGATGTCAGCGCCGGGCGTCGGCGCGATGCGCACCGTCGTCGCCAATCCCGGCGAGATCGACCGCAAGTTCATCGCGCTCGCGGCTGGCGTCGTCGTCCTTGCAGCCGGCGCCGCCATCGCCGTGCCCTCCGCCATTTCGTTTCTCGGCGGCAATGTCCGCCCGATCGAACAGGTTGTCGCCGGCCTCGATCGCGCCGGCGCGCGCACCGCCCTCGCGGCCGAAGCCTTCCCCGACGCCGACGGCAAGGCCTTCATGACCAGCCTCGCCGCCAACTTCCCGCGCGAACACAGCCGCCTGCTCGATACGCTAGCCGACACGGCCATGGCCGGCGGCGACCGCGACGACCTCTACAGCTCGCTCAACGCCTGGTCGTTCAACTTTGTGCCCGCGCAGATGTCCGCCATCGGCCGCACCGGTGCGCGTGGCTTCGATGCCGGCGTCGCAATCCTTGATGACGTCCTTGTTGTTGTCGAGAAGGAAGTCGGCGGCTGCACCGGCGCCAAACTCCAGCAGCTCGTCCAGCAGTCGTCAGGACCCGCCTTCTTCGAGCGCCTGACGCGCTTCGATGGTCCGGCCTATCACACCGGCATGCGCGCCAACCGCGCCTTCGTGGATCTTGCCGCAGCGGGCCGCACCATGCCCGCCATATCGACGACCCTGACCGCCAACGACACCAACATCGTGCAGTCGACCTTCTTCTCGATGATGAGCGACCCGCAGGTCATGAGCCTCATCCAGGCCGCTGGCGCTGCTCAGGCCGGCGGCTACAACGCGCAGTCACGCGTGCTCAACGACGTGAACTTCTGCCAGCTCGGCCGCACCATCCTCCTGAAACTCAAGAGCCTGCCCGACGGCACCAAGGGCCGCCTGTTCGGCACGCTGATGTCACAGGACATCTCTCGCTTCAGCGGCGCCGGCGCCTTCTCCGGCCCGAATGGCGGCCCATCCTTCAACATGATGCTGAGTAACTAGCGCTTAGCGACTGGCTTCTTCTTGTTGAAGCCAAGCTTGAGGCACGGATCGTTCGCGACATCGTCGAGGAACGTCATCTCCAGCTTGTCCTGCCGCGTGAAGCCCGCAATTCCGCGCGCCTCAAGCCGCCGGCACGCCATCTTCATCTGCTCGTCCACGCCTGCGCTGACAATCGGATCGATGGCCCATCGGGCGATACGGTTATCGTCGATGCCAATCACATGCTTGCCATCGGGGTCGAAGGCGCCTGCGACGGTAAAATCTCCAAACGCATCGAACGTCTGAAGCGCCTCGCGCTCCCCCATCTGCCATAGCCGGTACAGTCCATCCTCGCCGGAAGACAGCAGCATGCCGCCCCCGGCATCAAACGCGAGCGCATGGATCAAGTGGTTCGGATGCCCGACAAATGTCTGCCGCGGCAAGGTCTCGCCCTTCTGGTACAGGCCCATGCCGCCTTCCTGCAGCCCGAACGCCAGCCGCGCATTGTCCGGCGCAATCGCCAGCGCCGTCACATTGCCTTCGACCGTCAGGCGTTGCGCCGCCCCACTCGCCACATCCCAGATCGTGACCACGCTGTAGCGGTCGACCTTCATCATCTCCACGACATCCATCGTGACGCCATAGTCGAGCCCATTGTCGTGCGTGTTGAGCCCAGTCGCGATCCACGATCCGTCCGGGCTGATGGCCAGACTGCTGTGGTACTCGAGCTTCACCAGCGGCCCGAGGCGCGCGTCCTGATCGAGGCTCCACAGGCTTGCCTCGGAGGCGCCGCTTACGACCAGCAGGCGTTTGTCATCCGGCAGGAAGACAAGCTCGGCCGCTGCCGCACTCTTGTCGGAAATCTGCGCCAGCGGGATCGTCTTCAGCGGCTTCGTCTCGCCCCATCTGTGGATCGCGACGCCCTCCGCCGTCGGAACCGCATAGAGGCTTCCATCGCTGTTCATCGACAAGACAGGGCTGCTGTCTGCTGTCTTGATCAGCTCCGGCTTCGCTGCGCCCCGCAACCAGCGGAACATTTCATTGTCAAAGCTCAACCCGAACATCACGCCTGCAGGCGCGTTCGCGATCATCCTGTATCCGCCCGGCAAATCGTCGCTCACGCTGCCGCCGCGCTCGGCGCGGGCCGTGGTCCAGAGGCGCACGACGCCATCTTTGGAAGCGGTGGCGAACATGTTCACCCCCGTCAGGAAGACGCTGCGCGTAAGGTCACGCTGCATCGCGGCCAGTTTGAGCTCGAGAGTCGTTTCCGTGCGCAGAACTTTCAACTCGCCGCGCGTGGTCAGCATGTAGAACAGCCGATCATCCGGCGACAGCGCGATGCGCTGGATGCCGTTGGCGTCCTCAGGCGACATTTCCTGAGACAGCACAGACTGCGCATCGGATATCTTCGCGGTGGCGGGATTGACGATCCCAAGTTGTCCACTGGCGACGCCGACAACCACGCTGTCCCCATCAAACACGGCAAGCGACGCGATCTCGCCCAGCTGGCTTTCAACCGGCCCAACGAAAGTCTCGTCCGCCGGTTGCCACACCATCGCGCTGTCGCCGGTTGCTGCAACAACTGTCTCGCCATCATCCGTGATGGCGATCGACGTCACGCGTAGAAAATCATGCGACTTCACATGCAACGGCGTCGTTTTTGCCGTGTCCCAGATCACCAGCCCGCCATCAAATCCGGCGACCAGATATTTGCCGTTCTGGCTCAGCGCCAGCGCCGTGGCAGCGCCAAATTCGGCCCCGGGACCGAGTTCGAACTGTCGGTCGACCTTCTTTGCAGCAAGACTCCACAACGCCGGCAGGGCCACACCCGCTTCCAACCAGCTCATCGCGATATGGTCGCCATCCGGCAGAGCGAACGCCCGATCGACAAGGAAGGGCGTTCGCGTCACCGCCTGCGGAACCAGCGGATCAGGCAGCGCCGCATCCCAGATCTGCACCCGGCCATCTGTGTGAAACGTCACGAAGCGATGCCCGTCGGGCAACGCCGTCAGCTCGGTCACCATTGCGCCCGGCGCGCTCGCATAGGACAGCCGGTCGCCCGCAAATGCACGCACCAGCGCCGCACGCGCCGCAGGGTTGCCGCCCTGCCTGAACATGCCCTCGATCATGCCGGACCGCGCCGCCGGATCGCCCGACAGCGCCACCAGCAAGCCCCGATTGTAGTCTCCCAGCAGCGACAGCTGGTTTGCCGCCGTCGCAAACAGCGCAGCGCGCCGGTCGTTCGCGTCCAGGGTCGTCGTCACGGCAAAGAAGTTTCCGATCGCAGCGAGCAGCAACAACACGACGCCGCCGCCGAGCGCCCATTGCGTGAAGCGACGCAGCTTGCCCTGAGCCGCGCGCGAATCCGCCACTGCCGCTTCGGCCGTCTTCAGCGCCTGCTCGCGTTCCGCCAGTTGCACCTTGGCTGCCGCCTGCCGGTGCTGTTCGGCGTCCCCGCTTGCCGCCAGATAGTCGCGCACCAGCTCCGGCGGCTGCGACCCCGCCGGCGAGCGCGCCTGCCAGGCTTCCGCTTCCTTCAGCGCCTCGCCACGCAGCAGGAGATC
>CALRWU020000415.1:0-3655 GCA_943371945.1 Azorhizobium sp. AG788 | reverse complement strand
CACCGCCCCCATGGTCTGGGGGTCGGTCGGCACACTTGGCCAGCACTCCTTCCACCAGCTCCTGCATCAGGGCATGCGCCAGAGCGCCATCGAGTTCGTCGTCAGCCGGGATGCCGGCGCCGGCGACTGGACCCGTGGCCGCGCCCTTCTTGCGAATGCCTTCGCGCAGGCCGAGGGGCTGCTCGCCGGGCGCAGCGCCACCGAGGCGAAGGCCCAGCTCGCCACACAGGGCAAGACCGGCCCGGCCGCTGACGAGCAGGCCCGCCACATGGACATGCCCGGCAATCGCGGCTCCACCACTGTCCTGCTCGACAACACCAGCCCCGAAACCATTGGCGCCCTGATCGCGCTGTACGAACATCGCACCTTCGCGGCGGGCATCCTCTGGGGCATCAACCCGTTCGATCAGTGGGGCGTGGAGCGCGGCAAGGTGCTGGCCGAAGAACTCGACAACGCCCTCGCTGGCACCGATCCGGGCAAGCGCGACCCGTCCACCCTGCGCCTCGTGTCGCACACCCGCCGCTAGAGCGAGATCCGTCCGGCAGGTGCGCGCTTCGCTGACGCAACAGCGACGTAGCGGAAGGTGCGGTCAGCTGCAGCGTCTTCACGACCGCGCGACCATGGCTCGTCCTCGGGCGAGCAATATGCGAGCATTGCGTCCTGCTCATGCACGGAGAAGCAGGATGATGCGCTTATCGGTCTTCTTCCTGGCCGCCGCCCTCATGTCGGGTGGAACGGCTTTCGCCCAGGCGGGCGGCGCTATTCCCCGCACCCCTGACGGCAAGCCCGACTTTCAGGGCGTGTGGACGAACTCGTCGATCACACGCCTCGAACGCGTGCCCGAGTTCAAGGAGCTCGTGATTTCGGAAGCCGACGCGAAACAGTGGGAGCGGGATGCCGCAAGCGTTGCGGCGGCGGACAATGCCCCAAGTGCAGAAGACAAGGGCGCACCCGCCGTGGGCGATGATCCTGCGGGCTACAACAATTTCTGGATCGATCCGGGTAAGACGGTTGGCAGGGTCAACGGCACCTATCGTTCTTCGTGGATCACCGATCCGCCGAACGGCAAGGTGCCCTACACGCCCGCTGGCCGGACGGCGATGATGAAGTCGGTCGGCACCTTCAACATGTTCGACAATCCGGAAGAGCGCATCTCGAATGAGCGCTGCCTCATCGGCTTCGCCTCAACTGGCGGTCCACCGATGCTGAACGCGCTCTACAACAATCACCAGCAGATCATCCAGACGCCCGACGCGATCGCGATCAACATCGAGATGGTTCATGATACGCGGATCATCCGCATGAACGGCCAGCACAATCCCGCTGGCATGCGCCAGTATCTCGGAACCAGTGTAGGCAAATGGGATGGCGATACGCTGGTTGTTGAAACCGTCGGCTTCAAGCCGCAGGAATCCGTGCGCGTCGACTTCGGCCTGTTCGTCTACATCTCGCCCGACTCGAAAGTCACCGAGCGCTTCACCCTGCAGGACGACGCCACGATCTTCTACCAATTCACCGTCGAGGATCCCGCGACATACTCTCAGCCGTGGACGGGCGAGCTTATCGTCCGCCGCTCGCCGGAGCGCCTGTACGAATACGCCTGTCATGAGGGGAACCACGCGGTTCCCAACATCCTCCTTGGCGCCCGCGAGTTGGAACGGGTTGGCCTGAAACAGCCGGTGGTCAAACGCGGGATCGGCCGCCTCGACCGGCCAGCACCGTAGCGATCGAGAGCGCTGAAACCCGCGCCCCAGAGACGACATATTTCCGAGCTGACATCCCGGCTCGGTAAGCTGGGGGGCGTGAATGCTTTCACGATTGGCGGTTCTGCTCGCGATTTTCGCTGGCGTCTTCGCGGCGCCTGCCTTCGCAGATGACCTCGATGCGATCCTTTCCAAGGCTGCCGCAGGAAAGAAAACCCCCGGGGCGGGGGTGCTGATCATTCAGGACTACGGAATCGTCGACGCAGCCGTACATGGCGTGCGTAGCCTGAGTGACCCGACTCCCGTTTCCCGAAGCGATGTCTGGAACATCGGCTCTGACGGCAAGGCGATGACGGCCGTGATGATCGCCCGGCTTGTGGACCGTGGCGTGCTCTCCTGGGAGTCCACGATCGGCGGCGTCCTGCCCGATATGGCTGGCGACGTGCGGCCTGAGTATCGGGCGATTACACTGCGACAATTGCTGAACCACACGTCCGGGCTTCCGGAAAACATCAGGGACCAGAAAGCCCTCAATTCGCTCTTCTATGACGAAAGCTCAGCCAGCTTGTCCGAGCGGCGGAGGGCGTACATCGCTCGTGCGTTGCAGGACGCGCCCGCCGGACGCGCCGGCAGATTCAGCTATTCAAACACCGGGTTCCTGATCGCCGCTTTCATGGCCGAGACAGCAAGCAAGGAGACCTATGAATCCCTGATGCGAGATGAGGTCTTCACGCCCCTGGGAATGACCTCGGCTGGCTTTGGACGCCCCCCGACAGGACAGCCCGCTGGCCATAGGCAGGGAAGACTTGTAGTTCCTCGCGATGTGAACCCCGACTTCTTCGCGCCGGCGGGAAACATATATCTGTCTCTCGATGACTGGGCTCGCTTCTGCATCGATCAGTTGCGGGGCGCGGACGGCAAGGGCGCGCTGCTGAAGCCCGAGACCTATTCCGTGACGCAATCACCTCCGCCTGGCGCGCCGGTTTCCATGGGCTGGTTCGTGCGTGATAGCATCGCCGGCCTGCCCGGCCCTGTATACTATCATGAGGGATCGGACGGGGCGTGGTTCGCGGTCGTCGCGCTGTTTCCTGCTTCAGGTTCCGGCGTGCTCGCCGTCACGAATGGGGGCAAGGACATGGGGGGCCAGGCGCTTACCCTGGCCGCTGCAACGAATGCGGCGAAACTGCTCGCCAACAAGAAGTAAACTCGCGTGCTGGCGCCCCGGCCTATGCGTGGGCAGGGCGAATATGCGGCGCGGAGATTTTCCGTCGCGCGGTTCAAAGCGATCGGTATCTGATTTCGGGACGGGTTCAAACCGGCCTGTCCCGGAGTTTTCGGGCCTCCCCAAGCTTTAAGGACGAGCAGCAGGAATGGGCCCCGAGTTGGCCAAGCGCAAATTGTGGCGATCCGGCTGGATCGATCAACAACGGACAGTCAGAGACGACGCTGCGCTTCGGCCTGTCATCGCCCAGAAGCGGTCATTGACGCGCTGTGGTTGGTCCTAAAAACTTGGCGCAGGTCAGGCCCACATAAGCTGGGCAGTCCACAAAAGGTCGCGGCCGTTCGATCACCGAAGTAATACGCGCTAGAAGCGACTTCGGCGTGAACGGAACCGCCACCACTTCATCCACCGCAATCGCCTGCGCGGCATCCAGAAACGTTTTTGTGGGGGCCTCCACTGTCAGGATGATCGACGTCTCGCGTGGCACAAAATTCAATCCAGCCCTGATGCGCCGCGTGAAGTCCAGACCCGCGATTTCAGGAAAAAGCGCCGGCAGCAAGACGATCCTGGGTCGCTGTTCCTCGACCTGGCGTAGCAATTCCTCGCTATCGGCGGCCTGAATCAAGTCGTGATAGCCAGCGCCTCGCAGCACATCACGCGTCATGCTTCGCACATGCCGGGTTTGACCGGCTATCAGGATCCGACGCTGATTTGGTGTTGACTCCAAACC
>CALRWU020000414.1:0-3663 GCA_943371945.1 Azorhizobium sp. AG788 | reverse complement strand
CCGCCCGTCCGCCATCATTGGCATGACCTCGTCCACGTGCGGGTAGGGGTAGACGTAGTGCAGGCGTGTCCACACGCCGAGCTCGCCGAGGCCTTCGCAAAGATCCTTGAAGCGCGTCTGGCGTTCCTTGTCGCGCCACGTGTAGGGCGCGTATTTCACGTCGAGCCCGTAGGCGGATGTGTCCTGGCTGATGACGAGCAGTTCCTTGACGCCCGCTTTCACCAGCTGTTCGGCCTCGCGCAGCACGGCGTCGATCCGGCGCGAGACGAGATCGCCGCGCAGGCTCGGGATGATGCAGAAGGAGCAGCGATTGTTGCAGCCTTCGGAAATTTTCAGATAGGCGTAGTGGCGGGGGGTGAGGCGATAGCCGCTCTCAGGCACCAGCGACACGAAGGGATGGTCCGGCGCGGGCAGGTGCGTATGCACGGCGCTCATGACTTGTTCGTACTGGTGCGGGCCGGTCACCGCGAGTACGCCCGGGTGACGCTCGGTGATGACGTTGGCTTCCGCGCCAAGGCAGCCAGTGACGATGACCTTGCCGTTCTCGTTGATCGCCTCGCCGATGGCGTCGAGGCTTTCCGCCCGCGCGCTGTCGAGGAAGCCGCAGGTGTTTACCAGCACGAGATCCGCGCCCTTGTAGTCGGCTGCGATCTGGTACCCTTCGGCCCGGAGGCGCGTGATGATGCGTTCGCTGTCGACCAGCGCCTTGGGGCAGCCGAGCGAAACAATGCCCACCTTGGGCTGGGTTAACGTGGTCTCGGCCATCGTGGTCTTTCAGGTCGCCCTTCAGGGGAACACGCCAGTTGCGCGGCGCGTCATTCGGCCCGCCTTTTGCACCCAAACCTGATCCGGCGCCAGACGCCGTTCGACAGGACCCTACACTTGCCCCCGCAGCCCCTGCCTCAGGACCTCAAGCCCCTGACAAGCCTGCGTTTCTGGGCAGCGCTCTGGGTCGTGCTGTTCCATTACCGGACCTACGCCGACGCCAACGGGGCAAGCTGGGGCTGGGCGTCCAGCCTGCTCGGCAAGGGTTATCTCGGCGTCGACTTCTTTTTCGTGCTGTCAGGCTTCGTGCTGGCCCATGTCTATGGCCGCGAGTTTTCGGCCGGGACCTACCGCCATTCGCGGTTCCTGGTGAAGCGCATCGCGCGCGTCTATCCGATGCATATCGTGATGCTGGCGTTCTTCGCCGTGCTGGCGTTGTCCGCCCCCGCCATCGGTCTCGCGCTCGACAGCGCCGAACGGTACGACTTCAGCCAGATCCCGGCGCAGGTCTTCCTCGTCCACGCATGGGTCGGCACGGGCGAGACGTTCAACTACCCGTCCTGGTCGATCAGCGCGGAGTTCTTTGCTTACCTGAGTTTTCCGGTGGTGATGCTTCTGGCCAACCGTCCGCGCCTGATGGCGGGGCTTGGGCTTGCCGCCGTGTTCGGCTGGTACTTCGGCGCGATCCTGGTCACGGGCAAGCCGTCCACCTGGCTTAATGACTGGCAGATCATGCGCATCATGCCGGAATTCCTGCTGGGCGCTGGGCTACGCCAACTGATGGCCGTCACGCGGGTGCCTGTACTCGATCGCTGGTTGGCCACGCCTGTGATGGCGGCGCTCGTCATCGTGCTCGCGCTGGTGGACGCGCCCGACTGGGTGATGATCGCGGCGCTGATTGCGCTTCTCGCCGCCGCCGCCGAACGTGCGCGATCGGGCATTTCGGGCGCGCTGGAGGCGCCGTTCAGTCTCTATCTCGGTGAAATCTCGTACGCGCTCTACATGGTGCATGTCGCCGTGGGCATGGTGTGGTTTGAACTCGCCAGTCGTGTCCTTGGGCCTGCGGCGGGTTGGACCGGAATCGCGCTCGTTGGCATCGGCATCGTGCTGGCGACGCTCGCCGCCGCCGGCTCTGAGTTCCTGATCGAGCGTCCGGGGCGACGGCTCATAACGTCCATTGCGACGCGGAGCAGGGCGCAAAAAGCGCCGCATTAACTGCATCGCGCCATGGCGAAGCGCAACGAGTCGCGCGATACACACGCATCACTTCGGGGACCTTCATGCACCGCCTGCTTCTTGCCGCCGCCGCTCTGGTGGCGACCGCGACGCCCGCCTTCGCCCAGACCACCTGCAAGCTCGAGCACGCGATCTATGCCGAACGCGAGAATGGCTATGAAATTCGCTTCCGCGTGCCGAAGACGGGGGAGTTGATGGGGATGACCGAAAGTCTGTTCGATCTTGTCACGCCGGACGGTCGCAAGCTCTGGGGCGAGATCGCCGGCAATATGGGCACCAGCCGCGATGTGGGTCGCGTGTATTACGGCTGCCAGAAACCCAAGCCGGGCGGACCGCACCTGACCGACGAACAGATTGCCGACTGCCAGCAATGGGAAGGCGTCGTCTACGCCATGAACAAGGGCGAGCCCGGCTTCATGCCGATGTATGATGCGCCGGCGCCAGAGCGCATTCTCCTGTCCGACCTCGGTCGCCAGATCCGCTATTCGCCTGTCGGCGACGGCCCCAGTGGAGAACCCTGGGACGTGTTCGACTTCAAGCGCTGCACAAAATAGACGGCCGCAACCTT
This sequence comes from Azorhizobium sp. AG788, assembly GCA_943371945.1. Lineage (GTDB taxonomy): Bacteria > Pseudomonadota > Alphaproteobacteria > Caulobacterales > Hyphomonadaceae > UBA7672. The sequence goes on along the minus strand of CALRWU020000414.1, from coordinate 1,094 downwards.
TCGATTGCGGCCGCCTGTAACGCGGATTGGCTGAGCCAGACCTAGGCCGCCAGCACCTTCTTGAGGGCGGCTTCGCAGCGATCCATCTCCCAGTCATCGCCGACGCTGATGCGCGTCCAGGTCTCGTAGCCCGGCCAGGCGCGGCCGACGACGCGGACGCCTTCGGCCATCATCTTCTCGGCGAAGACGCTGTTCGGCATGCCGACATCGAAGAACACGAAGCTCGCCTGAGGATTGGCGGCGATCTTGCGGCCGAGATCCTTGGCGATCTTGAACAGACGCTCGCGGCCAGCCTTGAACTTCGGCTGCATCGCTGGGACGAACTCCGCGTCCGCGATGCTCGCCATGCCGGCGATGAGGCCGAGATGGTTGACGCCGCCCATGCGCGTCGCCATCGCCATCTTCTGCGCAAGCTCCGGCTGGGAGATGCCATAGCCGAGACGTTGCCCGGCCATTCCGTAGATTTTCGAGAAGGTGCGGCCGATGACGACGTTGTGGCCTTCGCGAGCCAGGCTGGTCATCACGTTGGCGTTGTAATCGTCACACAAGTGCAGATAGGCCTCGTCGATGAAGCAGGGCGCTGTCTTCGAGGCTTCAATCGCGAAGGCGCGCAGCTTGACCGGATCGACCATGTTGCCGGTCGGATTGTTCGGGTTGCAGACGTAAGTGGCCGTGGTCTTCTTGGAGACCATCGCAGCCATCGCGTCGAGGTCGATTGCATATTCGGCGGTCAGCGGCGTCATGATGATTTCGGCGCCGTATTCAGCCACCGAACGCGGCACGCCTTCGTAGGTTGCGATCGACGTCACCAGCTGGCCCTTGCCCTTGGCGGCGACGATCTCGCCGAATGCAGCGAGGATCGGGGTCGATCCATTGGCGAGGAAGACCTGCTGCGGATCGACGCCTTCGATCGCGGCGATCTGCTTCTTGAGTTCTTCGCCTTCCGGGTCTGCGTAGCGCGCCGTGAGCGAGGCTTTTTCGATCATCGCCGCGACGGCTTTCTTCGAAGGACCGAACGGGCTTTCGTTGGCGCCCATGATGGCGACCGACTTGTCGACGACCGGCGCCGCAGGCGCAGTGGCCGGTGCGGCGGC
>CALRWU020000413.1:0-3667 GCA_943371945.1 Azorhizobium sp. AG788 | reverse complement strand
GCTCTGGCAGTGCAGATGGACTGGTGGTCCTACAGGGCGCAGGGCGATGTGCTGGCGATGCTGGCGCTGTCGATTTCCGGAGCGTTTGTGTTCGGCGGCGCGGCCGGACTTCTCGGGTGGCGCATGATGCGGGCCTCCGGCTGGACAGGCGCCGTGACTTTCCTCGCCGGGTTCGTGGGCGTGGGGCTGCTGCGCGATCACACGCTACAGGCGAATACGACACTGTTCGCGTTCGGCCCGGGGCCGATGCCGCAGGTGATGGCGGGCGTCGGCTATCTCTCCCTCGCTGTGACGGTGCAGGTGACACTGCTGCTGATCGCGGGCCACCCGCAGCGTGACCAGATGCGCAACCCGGGCTAGCCAGTTGCAGGCTTAGACTCGTTGAAGCGAGGCTGCTTCGCGGGCGAGTGCGCCGATCTCGTCCCACTTCTTTGCATCAATAAGTTTCGTGGGGCAGACCCAGCCGCCGCCGACGCAGGCGACGTTCGGACGCTTGAGATAGTCGCGCGCCAGATCAAGCGAGATTCCGCCGGTGGGACAGAACTTCACGGCGCCGAAAGGACCACGCAGGGCATCGAGCATGGATCGGCCGCCGGCCTGTTCGGCGGGGAAGAACTTGAAGCGCGTGATGCCGAGATCGAGCCCGGCCATGAGTTCGGTCGCGGTGGCGACGCCAGGCAGGATCGGGATGCCGGCTTCGCGCGAAGCGGTGACCGTTGCTGCGGAGAGGCCAGGTGTCACGATGAACGTCGCGCCGGCCTTGTGCGCGCGTGTCACGTCGCTGGCGGAAAGGATGGTGCCCGCGCCGACGATGGCGTTTGGGACCTTCGCCATCTCGCCGATGCAATCGAGTGCGGCGGCGGTTCGCAGCGTGACTTCGAGGACGCGGAGGCCATTGCCCGCGAGCGCGGCGGCAAGGGGAATTGCATCCTCGACGCGCTCGATGGTGATCACAGGGATCACCGGCTGGACGGCCATGAGGTCTTCGACTGTCATCGTTGTCATGCCGATGCCCCGAGAAGATTGAAGATGCCGCCGCCGGCTTCGGCGTCGCCAGCGAGGTGGCGGAGCGGCGCGAAGAGATCGCGACCGTGGCTATGTCCGGCGGGCGGCGCGACGGCGCGCGGGCGCTGGGCGAGAAGGGCGGGGTCTACCAACAACTGGAGCGTTCCGGTTTCTGCGTCGAGGATGATCCGGTCGCCATCCTGAACGCGGGCGAGAGGAGAATCCTGGTCGGCGCCGGGGGTGACGTGAATGGCGGCAGGGATGGCGCCGGAGGCGCCAGACATGCGGCCGTCGGTGACGAGGGCGACACGGAAGCCCTTGTTCTGCAGCGCCGTGAGCGCGGGCGTGAGCGAGTGAAGTTCCGGCATCCCGTTGGCGCGCGGGCCCTGGAAGCGGACGACGGCGACAACGTCACGGTCGAGCTTGCCGGCCTTGAAGGCTTCGGTGAATTCGGACTGGCTCGCGAAGACGGCAGCAGGAGCGTCGATGATGCGGCGGTCCTTTGGCACCGACGAGATCTTGATGACGCCACGCCCGACATTGCCGATGAGGAGGCGGATGCCGCCTTCCATTTCGAATGGAGACGACACAGGCCGCAGGATGGTTTCGTCGAGCGATTTTTCGACGCCCGGCCGCCAGGCAAGCTTGCCATCGTCGAGCCACGGCTCCTGCGTGTAGGCCGCGAGCCCGGCGCCCGCGACCGTGACGGTGTCGCCATGCAGGAGACCGGCGCTCAGCAATTCGCGCGTGATGAAGGCCATGCCGCCAGCGGCGTGGAACTGGTTTATGTCGGCAGAGCCATTCGGATAGATGCGTGTCAGCAGCGGCACGACGGACGAGATTTCCGAGAAGTCGTTCCAGTCGACGATAAGGCCTGCGGCCTGCGCCATCGCGGGCACGTGCAGCGCATGGTTGGTCGAGCCGCCCGTCGCCATCAGGCCGACGATGGCGTTGACGATCGATTTTGCGCTGACCACCTCGGCCATGAAACTTCCGCCCGCCTTGGCGAGGTTCACGCATTGGGCGGCGGCGGCGCGCACCAGCGCTTCGCGCAACGGCGTGTCGGGATTGACGAAGGCCGAGCCGGGCAGGTGGAGGCCCATCAGCTCCATCATCATCTGGTTGGAGTTGGCCGTCCCGTAGAACGTGCATGTGCCGGCGGTGTGGTAGGATGCGGCTTCCGCCTCCAGCAATTGTTCGCGCGTGACCTGGCCAAGCGCGAACTGTTCGCGGACTTTCGCCTTCTCCTTGTTGCTGATGCCGGAGGGCATGGGGCCAGCAGGCGAGAAGATGATCGGCAGGTGCCCGAACGAGAGCGCGCCGATGACGAGGCCCGGCACGATCTTGTCGCACGTGCCCAGCATCAGGCCGGCGTCGAAGGCGTCGTGAGTCAGGGCTACGGCGGTGCTCAACGCGATCACGTCGCGTGAGAACAGAGACAGCTCCATGCCGGGCTGGCCTTGCGTGACGCCATCGCACATGGCGGGCGTGCCGCCGGCGACTTGCGCGGTCGCGCCGACCTTGCGCGCTGCATCCTTGATGAGGTCGGGATAGTCCTTGAACGGCTGATGCGCGCTCAGCATGTCGTTGTAGCTGGTGACGATGCCGATGTTCGGCGCGCGGCCGCGCATGCTGAGCTTGTCGCCCAGAGGCACGGCGGCGAACGCGTGGGCGAGGTTGCCGCACGACAGGTGCTGTCGGCCGGGGCCGGCTTTGCGGGCAGCGTCGATGCGCTCGAGATAGGCGCGGCGAGACTCGCGGCTGCGATCCTCGATCCGCGCAGTGACTTCGGCAATCTTCGGATGAACGGGGGGATGAAGGACCATGTTGTGCCTCGCTGGCGCCTTCATATGGCTGTTCGGCGCGTCAGGCCAACAGCCAGTCGAGAATCTTCGTGCTGAGATCGGCGCCATAGGTGTGGGAGAGATCGGCGACGGGGCAGTAGGTCACATTTGCGCCTGCGGCGGTGAAGTGTTTTGCGGCGTCTTCGGCCATCTGGCGGGGGAACATCCAGTCCTTGTCACCGTGGAGAATGTGCAGGGGCAGGCCGCGCATGCGCTCGGAATCCACCATTGCGGTGAGCATGGGATGGAAGGCGGCGGCAACGGGGGCGAGGTGGGTGAAGGGGGACCCCGTGGCGAGGCCGGATGTGTAGGTGAAGGTGCCGCCATCGCTCATGCCAGTCAGCAGGAGGCGGGTGGCGTCAATGGTCCAGCGTTGCTGCACGAAGCGCAGGATCTGCGCGAGGCGTGGCGAGTCCGGGTCGCGGCCCTGGATTGCCCATGTCTGGCCGACCGAGCTTGGCGCGACGACGATGGCGCCGCGCGTGCGGGCGGCGCGCACCCAACTCCAGAGGAAAGCGCGGCCATTGCCCGAGCCGCCATGCAGCGCAAAGACGACGGGATGCGGTGTGGCGGCATCGTAGCTCTCGGGCACATAGACCCAGACTGCATCGCGCGCCGTGTCGTCGCCAAAGCAGATGACGCCAGTGTCGTCTGCCGCGGGCTGTTTCATGAGGCGGCGCGTGAGATCCGCGTCGTCGCGATGGGATGCATCAAGAAAGAAGCGGTTGAGCTGCGGCAGGATGCCGGCGAGCGGATACAGCGTTTCGAGGGCGCGCGGAAAATACCGGAGCGCGCGCCAGGCCTGCGTTATGTCTTCC
>CALRWU020000412.1:0-3681 GCA_943371945.1 Azorhizobium sp. AG788 | reverse complement strand
AAGCTTGGCTTTTGGATACCAGCCCTTGGCGGCGAGGTCGGTCAGGCGTTTGGCGTCCGATGCTGAAAGGTCGGCTGTCGCATCGGCGGCTTCGCGCGCGGCGCGGCTTTCGGCCAGCGTGTCGCGTTGAACGGAAATGCGGGCATGCGCCTGGGCGGCGTCGGCTTCGGCCTGCGCGAGGTTGGCCTTCGCATGGGCGAGACGCAGGACGAACTCGTCATCGACCAGTTCGATCAGCAGATCGCCCTGCTTCACCTGCTGGTTTTCGGCGACGAGGATATTGGCGACATAGCCTTCGATCTTCGGCGTCACACGCGCGATGTCGGACCGCAGCTGGGCGTTGTCGGTGGAGATGTTGAAGCGGCCGTTGAGGAACCAGTCGCCGCCGAACCACACCACGGCAATGCCGGCCACTGCAGCGATGCCGATCAGCACCTTCTTGCGCATGCCGCCGCCAGAGCCGGCTTTCACAGGCGGCGCGGCCGCGGCCGGAGCGTCGGTCACGATTGTTTGGGGAGCTTCAGGCGGGGGGGAGCCCGGCTCGATCTTGACGGTCTTGAGAGCCATCTTGAGTGTCCTGTGATGGGGAGCGCCTGTCCGGACGCACGGGCTATGTTTATGTAATTCCCGTTACGTTTCGGTTGAAATGTAACAATGCGCCCGCGAGTATCAAGTGGCCCCGTTATTGGGTAATCCTGCCGACATGTCGCAATCAGATTCTCCCTCTCCCGAAGTCGAAACGGCCGAACCGGAAACCGGCCGCGCCGAAATGCGCCGCGCGGCCTTCCTCAAGGCGGCGCGGGAAGTCTTCCTGGAATTCGGCTACGACGCTGCAAACATGGCAGAAATCGTGCGCCGGGCGGGTGGCTCGCTGTCGACCCTGTACGCGCAGTTCGGCGGCAAGAAGGGCCTCTTCGAGGCCATGATCGACTCGCGCGTCGGGATACTGACCGAACAGATGCACATCGAATTGGCGGCCCACGCGCCCCTGCGCGATGGCCTGCGGCGGATTGGCGAGGCCTTCCTCGCCCGACAGCTCGATCCCGAAAGCGTGGATGTGATGCGCCTGATGATCGCCCAGGCGAAGAAATTCCCCGAGATGGCTCAGCAGTGGAACACCCGCGCGCCGGACGCCGTCCGCAAGGCGCTGGCGACGTATCTGGAAGACCGCGCGACGGCCGGCGAGGTGAAGATCACCAACTTCGACCAGGCCGCCTCAGTCTTCTTCGACCTGCTGCGGTCACGCCTGCAGTTCCGGGCCTTGCTGTTGCCTGGCTATTCCCCGGCCGAACAAGAAATCCGTGACACAGTCGACCGCGCCGTGAAGGTGTTCATGGGCGGGATCGAGACGCTGGCCTAGCGGCCCTTGAAGTCGCCGGCACGCCGCTCGGTTACGGCTCTGACGCCTTCCTTGAAGTCTTCCGTCTTCATCAGCCATTGCTGTTCGGAGAATTCGTGGTCGGTCGCCGCGCGTACGGCGGCTGCGAGATCGCCACGCAACGTCTTGCGGGTGGAGCGCACAGCAAGCGGGGCATTCTCTGCAATCGTCGCCGCCATCGTCTGCGCACGACCAAGCAGGCGGGGCAGATCGACGAGGTCGTCGATCAGTCCCATCTCCAGCGCCTCGGACGCATCATAGCGTTCGCCGGTGAGAAACATCATTGCCGCATTCTGCCGACCGATCAGGCGGGGCAGGGTGTAGGTGAGGCCAAAGCCGGGATGAAAGCCCAGCTTGGTGAAGTTCGCCGCGAACCGCGCTTCCGGCGCCGCCACGCGGAAATCGGCGATCAGCGACAGGCCCAGCCCCGCGCCTACCGCTGCGCCCTGCACCGCGGCGATGATCGGCAGCTCTGTCGAAAACAGGCGGACGGCCTGATCGTACAACGGATTGATCGACCGCTCGGGGATCGGCCCTTCGCTGGTGCGGTTGGAAAGGTCTGCCCCCGAACAGAACACCTTGCCCGCCGTCGCCAGCACAACCGCGCGCGTGAGCCCGTCCTTGTCCAGCAGTTCCAGCGCATCGGCGAGGTCGCGCATCAGGTCGACGCTCACCGCATTGATGGGCGGCTTGTCGATTGTGACGGTGGCGACAAAGCCATCGCGCGTGATGCGAACGTCGCCGATGCGGTCGGTCATGCTCGCTACCCCAGAAAGCGTTCGCGGATGGCCTTGCGGAACGGATCGATGCCGGCGGCGAGGCGCTGGGCGTAGGTCGCGCGCGCATCATCGCCTGCAACGAAGGTCACGTGATCGGACGTGTCCGCCACGGCGGCATAGGCTTCCTCCGCGATCTTCTCTGCCGTGGAACCACCAGAGCGACGTTCCGGGTCCGTGAAGGCCTTCATCGTCTTGGCGATGGACTCCATATAGGCCGGATGCGGCGTCATCACGAGCGAGCGGCCCGCAAAGTCTGTCGAGATGCCGCCGGGCGCCAGCGTCTTCACGCGGATGCCGAAGGGCGCGAGCTCGTAGGCAAGGCTCTCGCTCCAGCCCTCCAGCGCCCACTTGGTGGCGTGGTAGACCGAGTTGAACGGGAACGTCACCAGCCCGCCGATCGATGTGGTGGTGAGGATCGTGCCGCTCTTCTGCGCGCGAAGGGCCGGCAGGAAAGCCTGCGTCACGCGCATCACGCCCAGCAGGTTGGTGTTGAGCTGCGTCTGCAACTGCTCATCCGTCGCGCCCTCGAACGCGCCGGCGAGGCCATAGCCCGCGTTGTTGAACACGACATCCACCGGGCCGAGCGCCAGTGCCTTCGCGGTCGTCTCCTTGATCTGCGCCGGGTTCACCACGTCGAGCGGCAGGAGTGTCACGCCGGGAATGGCGCCAAGGTCGGACTTCGACGGATCGCGCATCGTCGCGATAACCTTCCAGCCTTTGGCTGCGAAGAGTTTGGCGGAGGCGTAACCGAGCCCGGTTGAGGCGCCGGTGATGAAGATGGTCTGGGTCATTCGCTTTTCTCTCGTTCGGTCGTCAATGTGAGTAAACGCTCACATTATCAATTGTGAAGCAAGTCTGTGCCGGCTCACCGCTTCAACCCCAACAGATTTCGCGCAACGACCCACTTATGCACTTCGGTCGGGCCGTCATAGATGCGCATCGTGCGCATCTGCGCCTGCATGAGGGAGAGTGGCAACTCCTTCGTCACGCCCATGGCGCCGTACATCTGCATGGCGTGGTCGAGCACTTCGTAGGCCATCTCGGTCGCGTAGGCTTTCACGGAGGATATGTCGGTGCGCACATCGGCTTGTCTGTCGAGCTTCCACGCTGTTTCGTACGTCATCAGCGTCGCCGCCTTGATCTTCGTGTAGGCGTCCGCGATCCACCATTGGATGGCCTGACGGTTGGCCAGCGGTTCGCCGAACACAACACGTTGCGGCGCATACTCCAGCATCATGTCGAGCGCGCGCTGCGCCATGCCGATCGACCAGCTGGCCATCTGCAGGCGGCGTGTGGAGAGCCGCACCTGCATCGGCGCAAAGCCCTGTCCCTCTGTCCCGAGCAGGTTCGCTGCCGGTACGCGGCAATTCTCCAGCGCGACTTCGTAGGTGAACTGGCCGCCGAGCATCGGGATACGGCGCAGCACATTGAACCCCGGCGTACCGCGATCCACGAGAAACGCGCTGATGCCGCCACGCGCGCCCTTCTGCTTGTCCGTCACCGCCATCAGGATGGTGAAGTCTG
>CALRWU020000411.1:0-3685 GCA_943371945.1 Azorhizobium sp. AG788 | reverse complement strand
AACGCGGGCGCGGGTGTTGTCGCCGGAATAGGGGAAAGTTCCCGATGCCGTCGTCACCTGGCGGCCGACTTCGGTATAGTCATAGCCGCGCGATCCGGTGCGAGTTACCTGCGGCCCGAGCTGCGATTGCGCCTGGTTGAGGTTCTCGTCAGCGCCCGCCCGCGCCTTGCGCTCGGCCATCAGCTGCGGGTTGTTCCCGATCGCGCTGTCGACCGCATCAGCAAGTGTATCGCGGCTGACTTGCGCCAGCGCAGGCGTCGAAACGGAGCACATCAGGACGATGGCGGCCAGCATTCTCATGGCGAAATCCTCAATAACCGCCGGCCCCCCGGCCACAAGCATCGTGCGATGAACGCAAACATCGTGCCCGCAACCGTCGCCGGTTCCGTTACAACATGCGAGTACAAAGGTTGATTTCCCTATAAACCCTGTTTCGCCTCAGAGGCGAAATTCGGAGGCCTTTTCAAAGCCGGCCAGCATCGGCATCGGCGTATCGAAAGGCGTACGCCAGGCGGTCTTGCCGCCAGACGCGGTATAGATGCGCGCGCGCCTCACCCCACCCTCCGCAACGGCAACGACCAGCCGGCCGCCCTCCGCAAGCTGGCTGAGCCAGGCTGCCGGGACTTCTTCGACCGCACCGTTCACGAAGATGACGTCGAACGGCGCTTTGCCGGGGGAACCCGCCTTGAGCGGTCCCGAAACGACCTCGACGCCTGCGACGCCGGCCGCCGCCAGCCCCTCTTTCAGGGTCTTGGCAGCCGCCTCATCCTGCTCCAGCGCGACCACAGACGCGGCAAGGCGCACCAGAATAGCCGACGAGTAGCCCGTTCCGGCTGCGATATCGAGCACCCGGTCTTCCGGTCGGATCGCGGCAATGCTGACCAGCTTCGAGAAATCCCGCGCCGCCGCCATCCAGCGGCCCGGCGCCGCCTCTACGGCCATATCGGCATAGGCCGAGGCCCGCAGGCTGGCCGGCAGGAAAAGCTCGCGGTGAACCGCCGACATGGCGTGGATAAGCCGACGATCAGTGACGTCGTTGGGACGCACCTGGCTATCGATCATCGCAGTGCGGGCAGCTAGAAGATCCACGGACAAGCCCCTATCTTGAGCACAGAATCGCCAGAATAACCCGGGGTCTTGTGCGCCCGGGGCTCTTAGCATACGCACCACCCGGCGCAACGCGCCCGAACTACACACGAAGATGGCCGCCGCCCCGCCAGCGACGGTTCAGATGAGGCCTCGTGGCGGAGTGGTGACGCAGAGGACTGCAAATCCTTGCACCCCGGTTCGATTCCGGGCGAGGCCTCCAAACTTCCGATCACGCTTACCCGATTTCAGCAGATTCTGGGCGCTCCGGTAACGTTAACCTCTGATTAACCGACGCGGAGCATGTTGGTCCTGTCTTCCCTTGAAGACACCCCACCATCACCCAAACGCCTTTGCGGGAGCCTCTGGCTCCCGCCCTCTTCTTTTGGTCATGGGTTCGGGATTTGCGCCGGGATGTGGCGTTTTTCACAGCGATCCGGACTTAGAGTCCCAAATCGCACTTTCAGACCATCCGTCGCTATTGAACCGGTAACACCCCGCGGCTATACCCCCGCCTCCAACCGTGCTCCCTGATAGCTCAGTTGGTAGAGCATTCGACTGTTAATCGAATGGTCGCTGGTTCGAGTCCAGCTCAGGGAGCCATTCCTTCCCCATCGCAGGTCGTGACAAAAACGGGCTCCGCCCGGCGCGCTCGCGCGTCCGAAACGCAACCGGGCCCGTTCTTGCGAACAGGCCCGGCTTTGGTTTTCAGAGTCCTGCCCGCGGATCAGACCGCGAGGAGAAGGTAGTCCGCCATGATCTTGTGAACATCGACGGAGACGCCGGCCAGCGGATCATGCAGCACGCCCAGCGGCGAACCCGGCAAGGCGAAGTCATTCGGGACCAGGGTCAACTCAGTCTGCATCTGCAGATTGTGATCGCCGCCGGCTCCATAGGGGTTGTTGCTCGCCATCAGCTGCATGAGATCGAAATCGCTCTCGATGCCGCTGCCAAGGTGAAGCGTATCAGGGCCGAGGCGCGAGATGCCATCCACGATATCCTGAGCGCGCGTCGAACCGATGAAGGTGTCGGCGCCGCCATTCGTATCGAACACCACGCGGTGAGCGGAGGAGAGACCCGAGATGTCGATCGTGTCGTTGGCGTTGCTGCCTTCAACGCGGATCGTGCTGTAGGCCAGGCTTGTAAACGGCGCGTCGAAGTTGCCACGGACGACAACCGTGTCGCCCTGCGCCGCCCCGCCATCGACCACCCCGTTGCCGTTGTTTGCGGTCGTCAGCAGCGTGTTGATCTTGATCTCCTCGATGTTGTCGAGCTGGGCGACAATGTTCGAGAAGCCCGTTCCGTTACGCGTGATCACGATCTCGGTGTTGGCGGCGAGCTGGGCATTCGAGATGCCGGCAATAAGCGCCTCCGCACGGGTCATGATGGTGAACGTTTCCGCCCCCGCCACGCCGCTCAGGATGTACGTGTCGGTTCCAGCGCCGCCATCGATCAGGTCGCGACCATCGGTCGAGCCCTGGAAGATGAAGTCGTCGCCAGCGCCGCCATTGACGGTGTCGTTGCCGGTCCCGCCGGAAAGCAGGTCGCTCCCATCGTCGCCGTTCAGCGTGTCCGCGCCCTGCAGGCCGAAGATGACCTGCGAGCCGGCTCCGCCATTCACCGTATCGGCATTGGTCGTGCCGAGCCGGATGGCATAGTCGATCCCGCCGATCCGCAGCGTCTCGAAGTTGAAGACGGTGTCAGTACCCGTGCCGCCCGCGACGTCAGCCACGTTGAACGTCGTGCTGTTCGCCGAGAGGGCGTAGTTGGTGACAGGGCCGGTAAAGACCGCGACGTCGTTACCCGCGCCGCCGGTCAGCGTGTCGTTGCCATTGCCGCCGGTGATGACGTCATCGCCCTGGTCGCCGAAGAGGTTATCGTTCCCATCTGCCCCATTGATGTCGTCATTGCCCGCATTGCCACGCAGCGCATCGCCGAAATTGCTGCCGACGATGACGTTGTCGCCCGCCGTGCCATTGAAGGTAACCGACGCGCCAGACGCGCTGGCGTCGTAGTTTGCACCGACTGGGCGGATGGTCGAAGCAGACGTGAGAGACTCCGCGTGGCCGAGCCCATCGGTGAAGCTGACAACAACACGCAGGAACTGATTGGCCAGAGCACCTAGGGCAGTCCCCGCGGCATCCGGAACGGTTAGCGTGGCGGCGGTTGCGCCACTGATGTTGGTCCAGTTCGTCGTGCCATTGGCCGAGCGCTGCCACTGATACGAGAACGCTCCCAGACCATTGAGGTCGGCGATGGTCGTCGTGTTGACCGAAAGCAGATCGCCCTCGGTCGGTGTCGTATCGCTGAGCGTCGGCGTACCCGTCGCCGGCGCCTGGATCTGGAGGATTTGGGCGAGCGTGTAATCCACGGTGCCACCGGCGCCGTTGGAGAACCTGAACACCTCGATATTGCGCACGGTGTCCGTGCCGCCCGCCCCGACAGTATCCCGAATTGTCAGGTCACCGCTGACGATCGACAACGCGTAGCTACCCAGCACTCCTGTGAAGATGGCGCGGTCAAAGCCGTCGCCGCCGTCGAGAGAGTCGGAACCATCGCCACCGGCAAGCGCATCGTTGCCAAGGCCGCCGGTCAATGT
>CALRWU020000410.1:0-3685 GCA_943371945.1 Azorhizobium sp. AG788 | reverse complement strand
TTCCGGCCTCGGCCAGTTCCCGCGCGACTTCGAGACGGCGCTCTACTTCTCGGCGAGTACCTTTACGACGCTGGGCTATGGCGATGTCACTCCGGCCCCCGACCACCGCCTCATCGCCGGTATCGAAGGCGTGATGGGCCTAATCCTGATTGGCTGGTCGACGGCCATCCTTGTGTCGATTACGACCAGCATGGACGAGGTTGACATAAAAGGGCGCGCCAAGGAGCTCGACGAAGGCCCGCCTTAGCGAAATTCGCCTTGACCGACAGGCCGCTATAGTCACTTTGCCGTCACATAATTTAGGGCTGCCGGGGTAACGGATGTTCTCGAAAATCCTGATCGCAAATCGCGGGGAAATCGCCTGCCGGGTGATCAAGACCGCCCGACGTATGGGCGTGAAGACGGTCGTCGTCTATTCCGACGCGGACGCGAGTTCGATGGCGGTCGAGATGGCCGACGAGGCGATCCACATCGGCGGTTCGCCAGCTGCCCAAAGCTATCTCGTGCAGGACAAGATCGTGGACGCCGTCCGCAAGTCCGGCGCTGAAGCCGTCCATCCGGGCTTCGGCTTCCTGTCGGAGAATGCCGGCTTCGCCAAGCGCCTGCAGGACGAGAAGATTGTCTTCATCGGCCCCAACCCCCACGCCATCGAGGCGATGGGGGACAAGATCACCTCCAAGAAGTTCGCGGCCGAAGCCGGCGTGAGCACCGTGCCCGGTCATATGGGCCTGATCAACGACTCGAAGGAGGCCGTGAAGATCGCGGACTCGATCGGCTACCCGGTGATGATCAAGGCGTCGGCCGGCGGCGGCGGCAAGGGGCTGCGCATCGCGTTCAACGCGGCCGAAGCGAAAGAGGGTTTCGACGGCGCTCGCGCCGAAGCGATCTCGTCGTTTGGCGATGATCGCATCTTCATCGAGAAGTTCGTCGACCAGCCGCGCCACATCGAGATCCAGGTGCTCGGCGACAAACATGGCAACATCGTCTACCTCAACGAACGTGAATGCTCGATCCAGCGCCGCAACCAGAAAGTCTTCGAGGAGGCGCCATCGCCTTTCCTTACGCCCGAGACTCGCAAGGCGATGGGCGAGCAGGCCGTCGCTCTTGCACGCGCCGTGCAATACGACAGCGCCGGTACGGTCGAGTTCATCGTCGACGGCCAGCGCAATTTCTACTTCCTCGAAATGAACACGCGCCTTCAGGTCGAGCACCCGGTAACGGAAATGATCACCGGCTATGATCTGGTCGAGCAGATGCTGCGTGTCGCCGCCGGCGAAAAGCTCGCGATCAAGCAGAAGGATGTCGGCATCAAGGGCTGGGCGCTTGAGTCACGCATCTACGCCGAAGACCCTTATCGTGGGTTCCTCCCCAGCATCGGCCGCCTGAAGCGCATGCGCTTCCCCGCCGAAGGCAAGCTGGACGAGGGGACTGTTCGCATCGACACGGGTGTCCGCGAGGGCGACGAGATCTCGATGTTCTACGACCCGATGATCGCCAAGCTGATCACGCACGGAAAAGACCGCGCCACCGCGATCGCCACCCACACCAAGGCGCTGGAGCGCCTGGAAGTGCAGGGCATCCAGGACAACTCGCCCTTCCTCGCCGCCGTGCTCGACCAGAAACGCTTCCAGTCCGGCAAGATCACCACGGGCTACATCAAGGAAGAATTCCCCGACGGTTTCCATGGCGCCGACGCCTCTCCCGAAGTCGAGAAGCTGCTGATCGCCGCCGCGACCTATGCAAACGTGCTGGTGCGCACACGTCTGTCCGGCATTTCGGGGCGAACCGAACCAGCTCGCCCGCAACGCAAGGACTGGGTCGCCATCGTGGGCCGCAAGCACACGCCGGTGAACATCAAGTATCAGATGGGCGAAGCCGAGATCGAGTTCGTAGGCGACACGAACGTTCACAAGCTGTCCACGCAGTGGAAGCCAGGCACATCGATGATGGAACTGGTCTTCGACGGCCAGACTTACGCGCTTTCAATTGCTTCAACTGAAGAAGGATTCATCCTGCGCCGCCTCGGCGTCGAGGCGCGTGTGAAGCTCTACACCCCGGCCCAGGCCGAGATGTTTGCTCGCCTTCCGGAAAGGCAGAAGCCCGATACCTCCAAACTCATCATGAGCCCGATGCCCGGCCTCGTTGTCTCTGTCGCGGTCGCTGTCGGGCAGGACGTAAAGGTCGGTGAAGCCGTTTGCATCGTCGAGGCGATGAAAATGCAGAACATCATCCGCGCGGAAGCCGATGGCATCGTGAAGGCGGTCAACGCCGTCGCCGGCGCTAGTGTCGCCGCCGACGAGGTGCTGGTCGAGTTTGCCTGAGGGCTCGATCAGAGCGCGCTATTCGCGCTCCACCTTTTCGACTTTGCCATTCTTGCCGTCGATGCGGACCTCGATCTTGTGGCCCTGCGCGTCGGAGCCTTCCACTTTCCAGTTGCCGCGCTTGGTAAGTTTCATCTCCCGCACCGTGGCGACGCCCTGGTCCCGGGCGATGTCCATCGCTTTGGCGTGATTGACGGACAACTTCAGCTCGGCCGCCTGCTTGTCCAGCTGTTCGAGGCGAGCGGGGCTCATGTCATCGCTCTGGGCCATCGCGGGTGAACACACGGCCAGCGCGGCGAAAATGGCAAGGCTGGCGAGACGAAGCTTCATTGTGCGGCCCTCTTGAAAAACACTGGCTTTGAAATCGCTCAATCCATCGCCGCGATCAACCTTGCGTGGCGCCTGACTGTTGGCTACGGATCGGTAACATAGTGGGAGCGATGACGTGAAGCTTTATCCGACACGGCTACTGGGTAGCGCGTTTGTGGCTCTCATGGCGGCCGCCTGCGCTAGCTCCGCGCCGGCTCCTGCGGCGCCCACCGCCTTCGAGGCGCCAGCGCCGCTCACGCCTGCGATGACTGAAGTCTTCGACGGCAAGGCGCTGCGCATCATCCTCTGCGGCACATCCTCGCCGCTGCCGGACCCGAACCGCGCCAAGGCTTGCACCATCGTCGTCGCAGGCGACAAGGCCTACGTGATCGACACCGGCCCGGAGAGCTGGGAACAACTCCAGCGCATGCAGTTTCCCGGATCGCGTATCGCGGGGATTTTTCTCACGCACTACCACTCCGACCATATCGGCGACCTCGGCGAGTTCCGCATGCAGACCATGGTGGCTGGCCGCACGCAGATGCTGCCCGTCTACGGCGCACGCGGCGTGAAGCCGATCGTCGATGGCTTCAACACGGCCTACGCCGAAGACGCGCGTCTGCGCCTCGCACACCATGGCGCAGGCGTCGTGAACATCGAGACGTCTCCGCTCGTCGCGAAAGAGTTCGGTGCAGCGTTCACGGGCGCTCTCAACGCAGAAGAAGTCATCCTGCAGGATGGCGATCTCAAGGTCACCGCCTTCGAAGTTGATCACGACCCCATCCGTCCCGCCGTCGGCTATCGCTTCGACTGGAAGGGCCGCTCGGTCGTACTGACCGGCGATACCGCACTCTCAGCCAACCTGGTCGAGAACGCCAAAGGCGCGGACGTGCTGGTGTCGGAATCTCTCTCGCCTGCCATGATCGCCCTGGTCCAGAAGCAGATGTCCGCCGCCGGCAATCCGCGCGTCGCCAAGATCATGAGCGACATTCCCGACTATCACGTCAGCCCCGTCGACGCTGCGAAGATGGCCAACGATGCCGGCGTGAAATTCC
>CALRWU020000409.1:0-3690 GCA_943371945.1 Azorhizobium sp. AG788 | reverse complement strand
CTCGCTCGGCGCATCGGTCAGCCAGACCAACGCGGGCAACGTGCTCTCGACCGGATCCATCACAACCAACGGCGCAGGCATGATCGTCGGCTCGGCTTCAGCCATCGGCAACTCGGCCACTTTCGTCACCACACAGAGCGGACCCTGATCTCCGAGGCGGCCCAACCCGGCCGCCATGGCCCGCGTGTAAGAGTTAGGCCCGTGGCGGGGGGCAGCGTAGAGTTAGTAGAGTAGCGTTGAGTAAGCGGCGGCGACTTTCCACAACGGAGAGTTGCCGCCGTCGTTTTGGGGGAACCTCATGCGCATCTCGCTGTTAAGCGAGCATGCATCGCACCGTGATCTCCCTCTGCGCCGCCCTCGTGACACTCTCAGCGTGCGGCGACCCAGCGCCAGAACAGGCTGTGGAACAGGCGGTCCCCGGCCCCTATGTCGAAACGCCGGCGCCAGCCGGTCCTGCTGTCACGGAACCTGCGCCCGCGCCCGGCGAAACACTTCCCCCGTCCCAGACCACGCCCGGCCCGACCCCCCTCGATTTCCGCCATGTCTGGGCCGTCGATAAAAGGGATTGCAAGGCCGAGCCGGCCCTCACACGCATCGCCATCGCACCGGGCGCCATCCGCTTCTACGAAGGCCGCGCCGTCGTCGTAACTGCAAACACGAACCTCGAAGGCACTGTCGCTCTGGAGGTCGACCACACTTCCGAAGGTACAACCAACCGCGAGGCGCACACGCTCGCGCTTAATCCCGCCAAGACGACGCTCACCTACGACCGCAATGGCGAGGCGATCACTTACGTGCGCTGCGACTGATCAGTTCGACCCATTAGTTCTCGAGCGTAAACCGCAGCCCGGCATTCGCCTCTAGCCGCGCGATCAGCTTCCGCCCCAGCGCCGCGCCCGGCGTCCATACACCACCCGGCGTCTCGTCACGGCCAACATCCTGCACCAGACACAGCGCGCTCTCGGAGATCATCTTCGACGTCGAGCCATACCCCGGATCCTTGTCGCCTTTCACGCTCGCCCGCAGCGTACGACCGTCCGCCGCCTCGCCGCAAAAGCCGACCTCGTAGAACCCTGTCTCGCGCTCATCCTTGGACGGACCCTGCCCCGGTTTCGGCAAAGCGAACTGACGCAACAACAAACGCGTCGGCACAAATCCCAGCAACGCATTCTGGATATTGCCCGCACGCCGCACGCCCTTGGCGCGCTTCTCGCCGTCGGGACCATCGCCCGTGAGCATCATCTCGTCATAGACAAAATCATCGCCCCAGGCGCGCCCCAGCAGATGGTTCGAGCGATGCACATTCTTGGTGTTGATCGTCGCCATCACGAACGGCGCTGCCCATTGCCCCGCCGTATCGTCACGCTCGACCGTCTCGCCGGAAGGCTGCGCTGGCCCTTTAAAACCGGGGGTTAGCGCAAACGGATCCGCCAGCGTCTTCAGGATCGATGGATCACGTTGCGAGGATTCCAGCGTCTCCATCAGGCTCGCGATCGTGCCACCCGAGAAGCCGCCCTTCATCTTGCGCACACGTCCGCGCACACGCCTCAGCGGCACACCCAGACGCGCCTTCGCCTCCGCCTGCAGATAGGTGACGCCGAGATCGAACGGGATCGAGTCGAACCCGCACGAGAACACGATCCGCGCGCCCGAAGCCTTCGCCTTGGCATCGTACTTGGCGATCATCGCCGCCATCCACGCCGGCTCGCCGCAGAGATCGACATAGTCTGTCCCCGCCTCGACGCACGCCGCCACCATCGGCTCGCCATAGAGCTGATACGGCCCCACCGTCGTGATGATCGCCTTTGTCGACTTGGCCATCGTCGCAATGGAAGCCGGATCGCCGGCATCCGCGATCACCAGCGGCAACTCCGCCGACGCGCCGATCTCGTTGCGCACAGTCTCCAGCTTGGCCTTGCTACGCCCCGCCATGGCCCACCGCACATCCTTGCCGACGCCGTACTTCGCCAGCATGTGCTCCGCCACGAGCCGCCCGGTAAACCCGGTCGCTCCATAGACGATCACGTCAAACGCACGCGCCTCCCGCACTCTGATCTCCTATTGCGTCTGGAAAAGGATGGGCAGCTTAACTGCACTCGGATGATCCGCATCCATGTAGATCGTGTTCTTCGCCACCCGCGTCTTCACGCCCGGCCCCGGATTGGCGCCGGTGTTGGGGTTGGTATCGAAGCGCGGCGAGTTCGAACTCGTCACATGCACCGCGATCTTGTGGCCCTTCTCGAACGTGATCGCCGTATCCCAAAGGTCGATAGTCAGCTTTGTCGGCGCGCCCGGGATCATCATCTTGATATCATCGATACCGCGTCCGTCACGATACCGCGTGCGGATCGCACTATCGAGCACGATGGCCTCATAGCCATCTGGATAAACGTCCACCAGCTTGACCATGAAGTCCGTGTCCGGCCCATCGGTCGAGGCCCACAGGTCAACGCTTACCGGCCCGGCAATCGCCACATCCTTGTCCAGCACCGGCGTCTCGAAGCGCAGATAGTCCGCCCGCTTGCCGATCGGACGCTGGTCCATCGGTCCGCGTTCGAAGGTGAGGTTCGCCCCGCCGATCGATTGCACCGGATTCTTCGGATCGAATGCATACGTCTTCGACGCAGACGCGCTTGTCGGCGCCTTCACCGACAGCTTGCCGTCCAGCCCAAGGAAATAATCCACCGTCGAGGGCGCGGGCGGCCAGTCGCCGAACGACATCCAGCGGTTCTTGGGGCTGATCGCGCCCTTGCGCGCCGACGCCATCATGTACGCCTTCACCGGCGGCTCATTCATGATGCCGTTGTCGATGCCCTTGAGCCAGTAGTCGAACCAGCGGATCTCGGTCGGGTTGCCACGCAGCCCGCCACTGTCCGGATACTCCATGTCGCCCGACAGCTCGCCATGGCCGAACGGGCCCATCTCCAGCTTCTGGTTGCCCCGCGCACCCTTGGAGCCATGGTGCTGCAGGTACATGAAGTTGCGGACATTCCCCTCGTTGAAGATGTCGTACCAGCCGCCGAGATTGTAGATCGGAATATCGATGAACTCAGCGTTGCGCTGAATATCCAGCGCTGCGTACTCCGCGCTCGCGGGATAGCTCGCGGCATTCTTGGCGATCACGTCCTCGGCGACGCCCTGGTCGCGGCTCCAGTCGCCCGAATCCTTCTGCTTGAACGCGCCGCCGATGAAGCTCGCATTCTTCAGCGATGTCGGCGCCACCACTACGAACGCCGCCGTCAGGTGCGGCGGGTTGGCGATGGCCGCAAGGTTGCCCGTGATGCCCATGGCCGACGGGCCGGTGATGCCCACCTTGCCCGTGCACCAGCTCTGCTTCGCCATCCACTCAATGGTGTCATAGCCATCGTCGCGGTCGTTGACGAAGGCCTGATAGAAACCTTCCGAATGCCCCTTCCCGCGCGTGTCCTGCACCAGATAGGCATACCCTGCCGCAGTGTAGCCCTCGGCCCCACGCGGATCCTTGTACATCTCATCCTTGCCATACGGCGTGCGCGTCACGATGCACGGGAAGGGGCCTTTGCCCTTCGGCAGGTAGAGATTGCCCGCCAGCTTAACCCCATCGCGCATGGGGGCGAAAACTTCCGTCGCGCCCTCCGCCAGCGGGTTGGAGGCGCTTCCGCGCGCCGCCGCCTGGCCTGATTGCTGCTGTTGCGCCAGCGCGCCCGGCAC
>CALRWU020000408.1:0-3696 GCA_943371945.1 Azorhizobium sp. AG788 | reverse complement strand
GATCACTTCGAATCCTCGCGCGCGCGCCAGCTCGATCACCGTCTGCCGTGTCAGCCCGTTGAGGAAGCAATCGGGCGTCGGCGTGTGGATCGCGCCATCGCGGATCAGGAAGACATTTGCGCCGGTCAGCTCCGCCACATAGCCGCGATAATCCAGCATCAGCGCATCGGAGAAGCCTTCTGCCTCCGCCTTGTGCTTGGACATGGTGCAGATCATGTACAGGCCGGCCGCCTTGGCCGCGGACGGAATCGTGTCCGGGGATGGGCGCTTCCAGTCGGACATAGTGACCCGGATGCCCTTGTTCTTGTCGGCGAAGTAGTTGCCCCACTCCCACACCGCCACGCAGGTGCGGATCGAGGCCGATTGCGCCGCCACGCCCATCATTTCGGAGCCGCGCCAGGCGAATGCCCTGATATAGCAGTTCTCCAGCCCGTTCTTCTCCATAAGCTCCAGCTTAACGGCATCCAGCTCCGCCACCGGCACCGGGCATTTGTAGCCGACCAGCTCCGCTGATTTGTGCAGACGCTTCGAATGGTCCGTCGACCGGAAAACCTTGCCGTCATAGGCGCGCTCGCCCTCGAACACGCAGGAGCCATAGTGGAGACTATGGGTCAGGACGTGAATCTTGGCGTCCCGCCAGGGCGTCATTACGCCATCCAGCCAGATCCAGCCGTCACGATCGTCATACGGGACAAAATTTGCAGAAGGGGCAGCCATTTCTATCGTCCTTGCCGGATGCCGAGCCTATGGGAGTGGCTTGAGTTTCGCGTCCTGCTCTTTCATTGTCCGGTCGTGCCCATGCCTGTCAACCGACCCCTTTCCGCGCCAATTGCGCCCACTGTAACCGCTTCCGGCGGCGATGGCCGGCTGTATCTGCGCGACCAGGACCTCAATGAGGGGGCCGCCCTGATCCGCGCCGCCGCGCGCCGCCTGGCGGATCTGGCCGAAACCGCCGGGGCCGCCGCCAGCATCTCGTCACCGGAAATGGACGTGCTGCAGGAAGTGTTCGACCTCGGCGCGATGGATGTGGGCGATCTTCGCGCGCGTTTGGGCGCTCCCAAGCAATCGCTTGCCCGCAACCTCAACCAGCTCGAAGAACGCGGCTTCGTGACGCGCGAGACCGACCCCGCCGACCGCCGCCGCCGCCTCGTCACCCTCACCCCCGCCGGGATGACCTTCGCTCGCGAAGCCACCGAGCGCCGCCGCAACGCCCTCCGCCAGGCCTTCCTGTCGGCAGGACCGGACGCCGTCACGGGCGCCCGCCGCATGCTGTCCGACCTCACCCGCACCCGGGGCGAGACGTGAACCAGCACCGCAGCCACATCCTTGCCGTCGACGACGACGACCGGCTCCGCGACCTCCTGAAGCGCTACCTCTCCCGTGAGGGACACGACGTTACCACCGCAAAAGACGCCGCCTCGGCTCGCAAGCTGATGGCGACCATGACCTTCGACCTCGTCATCCTCGATGTGATGATGCCGGGCGAAGACGGCCTCTCCCTGCTCAAGAGCGTACGCGAGAAGAAATCGGACACGCCCGTCATCCTGCTCACCGCGCGCGGCCAACCTTCGGAGCGCATCGAGGGCCTCAAGCTCGGAGCCGACGACTACCTGGCCAAGCCTTTCGAGCCGGAAGAACTCGCGCTGCGCATCACGTCCATCCTGAAACGAGCGCCCTCGGAGGCGCCGGTGGAGGAGCTGAAGCTCGCCGGCATGATCTTCCACGTCGGCAAGGGCGAACTCCGCAAGGATGGACGCCTCGTCCGCCTCACCGAAAGCGAGACGCAACTGCTCTCCATCCTCGCCGGCCGCGCCGGCGCCGCCATCTCGCGCCATGAACTGGCCATGCTCACTGCTGCAGGTGTCGAGCGCTCGGTCGACGTGCAGGTCACGCGCCTGCGCCGCAAGATCGAACGCGACCCGCGCGAGCCCGTCCACCTGCAGACCGTGCGCGGCGTCGGCTACCGGCTGACCGGGGAATAGACGATGCGCCTGCGCGACTACACGCCGCGAGGCTACAACGCCCGCAACATCCTGATCCTCATCGTACCGATGATTGTCTTCGTCGTGTCGATGACGCTGTTCTTCTTCTACACGCACGTTGAAACCGTGAACGCGAAGCTCTCGCGCGCAGTGGCCGAAGAACTCGCCTTCGTCATCAACCACCACGAACAGTATCCTGAAGACTGGGATCGCCTTGCCGGCAGCATGAACAATGCCGGCCTTATGTCGCTCACCTTCACCCCCGGCGTCACCACACTCGACCCGCCTCCGGGCAATGCCTGTTGCGATCAGCTGAGCGACGAACTCAGCATTCGCTTTGGTGACCGGCTCTGGGCCTTCCGCTACATGCCGAACGACCTGCTCACCATCCGCGTGCTCGGCCCGCGAGGTCAGTACGAAGCGCGCATGGACCGCAAGCGCGTCATCATCATTACCGCGCATATCTTCATCGTCTGGACAGTGGCGTTCAGCGTCCTCCTGCTGCTCACCTCCTACCTCTTCCTCCGCAACCAGGTCCGCTCGATCCTGCAACTGTCATGGGCGGCGGACGCCTTCGGACGCGGTGAGGACATGCCGAACTTCAAGCCCTCTGGAGCCCTTGAAGTGCGCAAGGCGGCCCGGTCATTGCTCCGCATGCGGAACCGCATCCGACGCTATGCGGACCAGCGTACTGCGATGCTTGCCGGCGTCAGTCACGACCTGCGCACACCGCTCGCCCGCCTCAAACTCGAGCTGGCGCTGGCGCCAAAGGAATACGACACGGGCCCGGCCAGGAATGACATCGTCGAGATGGAGCGCATGCTCGACGGCTATCTCGCCTTCGCGCGCGGCGAAGAAGGCGAGCAGCCCGAGCAGTCGGACCTCACCATCGTAACGCGCGAAGCGGTTGCCGCCGCCGCCGCGCGTGTCCAGCTGGAACTCCTCGCGCCCGCACCCGTGCCGATGCGCCTGCGTCCGCTCGCGCTGAAACGCGCAATTGCAAACCTCGCGAACAACGCCGCCGACCATGGCAATCGCGTCCGCGTCTCGGTCGCGTCTCAGTCCGGGGAAGGCACCATCACCGTCGAGGACAACGGACCCGGCATTCCAATCGAAAACTACGAAGACGCCTTCCGCCCCTTCAGCCGCCTCGACGCGTCCCGCAACCAGAACGTCTCCGGTGTCGGCCTAGGGCTGACGATTACAAGAGACATCGCCCGCGCCCATGGCGGCGACGTCACGCTCAGCACGTCTGACCTTGGCGGACTGAAGGCCACGATCCGTCTGCCGCTGGATGCGGAAAAGCCCAAGGGCCTGAAGGATGACGAAGACGACTGAGAACGGTCGCAGCGGCAACCGTTAACGCGAAGCAGGACTACCCCTTCTTCTCCGCTTCGCGCGCCAGCTCCGCCCCGCGCCGCGCAGCCGCTTCAACCGCCTTGCGCATCAGGTCCGGCAGGCCGCCGGCGCCCATCAGGACATCAAGCGCCGCCGCCGTTGTACCGCCCGGAGAAGTGACGGCCTTGCGTAGCTCCGCTGGCGATTGCGAAGAGTTGCCCAGCAGTGCGCCTGCGCCGACGATCGTCTCGCGCGCGAGCGCGTTCGCAGTCGCCTCGCCAAGTCCGGCGGCGCGACCGGCAGCCGCCAGCGCTTCGACGAGCAGATAAACATAGGCAGGGCCCGAACCCGACACGGCCGTCACTGCATCCATCTT
>CALRWU020000407.1:0-3700 GCA_943371945.1 Azorhizobium sp. AG788 | reverse complement strand
TGGATTTCTCGAACACTGAGAAGAAGCCGAACCCGACAGCCTGCCATGAGCCGATGATCGAACAGATCGAGCGCCAGACGACGGAGGGCGGCTGAACCTTGCCGATGAACTGCGCAGACTCTTCATCCGCCATGTAGGCGCACCAGGGCTCGAACTCGTTGAGGCTTGGCACTTTGAGGAACAGGCGCGGCGTCTCGATGACGGTGTCGAGCCGGGCTGTGTAGGACATGGCTTGGCCTCCCGCCTGTACCTGTCGGAGGTGAGTCTTCTACTCCGGCTTGGCGGGGCTGGCAGCTGCTTCCTTCTGGAAATTCAGCGTCACGCGCCAGCCCGGCGGATTGGCCCGCCCGCCATCGGACCATTCCTTCCGCAACTCCACCGGATAAAGGTAGGAGCTGGCGTCCATCGATCGTTTCGCGTCGGCCGGCGATTCGTAGATCATCACTTCGGTCACGTTGGGATCCGGCTGGCTGCCATCGCGCGACGACCAGCCCTTCGGCAGGCAGCGGTCGAGATCCGTCCGCACGGCGTCAAAAGCCGCCTTGGCCTTCTCCGCATTCACCTCCCGCTCCAACATGCCCGAGGAGAAGACGAGGCAGTTCGCGACATAGACCTCGCCCGAGCCCCGATTTAACGGCTCCATCTTTCCAAGATCGCATGTGGCGCCGGCAGGGGAGACTGCGGTCGTGAAACTGCCGTCGCGCTCAAGCCCGCCAAGCTTCGCCTTACCCGTGCGCAGGGAGCCGAACGGCTCGGGCTCCTCCATCGCGACTGCGAGCGCAGCGATATCCTTGCAGGCGTCCGCTGCGGTCTGGGGCGGGGTGGGAGATGCGGCGGGAGACGCGGTCTGAGCGCCCGAATTTTCCCCGGCGCCGGGCAACTTGGCCGCGGGGCTGCAGGCTGTCAGGGCCAGGGCGACGAACAGGATGCGCAACAGTCTTGTCTCCCGGTCAAAAAGAAAATTGAAAGTAATCTCATTTCCGGGAAAGCACTGCCGCGACAGAGTGTTCAAGCGCTTCGGGCCACGGCGTCCAGCCCAGCGCGAACATCTGCGTGGCTTTGGCGCCAGAGAGCCGCGCATTGAGTGGGCGGGGTGCGGGCGCCGCGAATTCCGTCGTCGAAACCGCTTCGACCTCTGCGAAAGGCCCTCCCTGTCGCTTTGACTCCGCCATGATGGCGCGCGCCATGGATGCGCGATCCATTTCATCCGGCGAGGCCAGATGCAGCAGGCCCGACACAGCGCCACGTGCGCCGGCAATGCGGAGCAGGGCGCCGGCGATGTCAGGCGCGTAAGTCGGCGGACCGATCTGATCATCCACGACCCGCAGCAGGGGCCGGTCGCGCGCCAGCGATATCATTTTCGCGACGAAATTGTCCGCGTAGCCGGAGAAGACCCAGCACACCCGAACCGTCAGCGCGTCTGGATTGGCGTCGGCCACGGCGCGCTCGCCAGCCAGCTTGGAGCGGCCATAGACCGAAAGAGGATTCGGCGCGTCGTCTTCGTCATAAGACTCGGACTTCACACCATCGAACACGCAATCGGTCGACATGTGGATAAAGGGGATGCGCCGCTCCGCGCAGAGTCCAGCCAGGAGGCCGGGTCCGGCCGCGTTGATGGCGAAGGCTGTGTCGCTGTCGGATTCAGCGCGATCGACGAAATTATACGCCCCGGCATTGATCAGGACGTCCGGCGCCGACTGGTCAATGAAACGTGCCAGGCTATCGGGGTTGCGGAGATCGGCTTCGCTGCTCGATGCCTGCTGCAGCACAAGGCCTGATTGCCCCTCAGCCGCAGCCGCCAACGCACGGGCGACCTGACCATTCCTGCCGATTGTCGCGATGCGAATGGCCATGCGCCGATGTCGCATAGCGTTCGCGAGCGGCCAAGAGGCGCCCGCTCTTCCGTCAGAAGAGGTATATCAGGCCAGGTCTTCGCCGAGGCCCTTGGCGAATGTCCGCAGTTTGCGCCGCACAGCCTCAGGCAGTTTTGCATAGGCCGTCAGCAATTCCTGCGTCTCTTTTTCGCAAAGCATCTCCGTCGTCGCCATGCGGGCGCGGTCGCTTTCCGAGATGCCGTTGGCAGGGTTTTCGGGAAGGTCCGTGAAAAAGTACGTGATCGGCACCTTCAGGGCGGAAGCCAGAAGATAAAGCCGGGAAGCCGTGACCCGGCTGCTCGAGCATTCATACTTCTGGACCTGCTGGAATTGCAGGCCGAGCATGTCGCCAAGATCCTTTTGAGTCATGCCCATCAGACGCCGGCGCCTGCGGATGCGCCGACCTATCGACAGGTTGATGTTGCCGTCATCGGGAGATGCGTCGGGATTGTTCGACGCAAGTGTGAGCGCCGGCTTTACCGGCGACTTAGATAGCGATGCGAATGACAAGGACGGCCCCACTAAATCAACAAAGCACAAACAAGGTCAGATCTCGCTGCGTTGAAAATGCGGCCGGGCCCGCCATGCGCGCACGCACGATCCCCAGTCTGTTTCCCTAGCCCGCGAACGGTTGAGACCAAGCCACCACCTCAGCGCTCTCCGATGTGGTTAACATAAGCTTTATTATGATGGGAATGCAATTTAGTTCTTCGGTTTTCTTGCAACACTAAGAAAAGAAAAACATTCGGTTTTGTGTATAGTTGCCGCTGCAAGCAAGAATGTCGCAGACCTGAGCGACATGCTACTCTCAGTAGGTCTGAATGCGCCAATCGTCTTTGCACGCACAAACATGCAGCCAGCGTTGGGCCGGCAGAAGACGCGGAAAGTGTATGGCTTTACGAGTTGCGGGGGACCAGTGCAGACTCGCATCGTCATTGTGCGGAAGACCTGTCGGCAGACAGGGGGATTTCCAATGAAAATGAAGAGGTCCGCGTCCATGTTGCGTCGTCTTGTTGTCGTTCCGCTCGTGTTGGGCTTCGCCGCCTGTTCTAGCGCGGGTGCGCCTGCAGCCTCGGCCCCCGCGCCTGTCGCAGTAGCCCCGACCAAGCCTGCGCCGCCGACCATCACGCGCTCTGCCTGGTTCAAATATGCGCCGTGGAACTCGAACCTTTCGGAAGTTCAAAAGACCGCTTCCGGGCTCGAATACATCGTTCTGGCGAGCGGTCCGGCTTCAGGCGTGCCGGCAACCCGCGAGCAATCGGTCGAACTGTTTTATGAGGGGCGTCTCAATTCCGGCGGGCGCGCCTTCGATTCGGGCTTCGACCGGGGCGAACCAGACGTGTTCGGGGTTTTTGAGCTGACCAAGGGCTTTGCCGAGGCCTTGACCCTGATGCGCCCGGGCGATCGCTGGATGATCTACGTACCGTCTGCCCTGGGCTATGGTGAGCGCGGTTATCCGGGGCTAATTGGACCCAATGAAAACCTGTTGTTCGAAATACTCGTTGTGGGTGTGAAATAGGATCAATGATGCGCATTCTCATGACTGCCGGAATTGCTTTGGCGCTCACCGCCTGCGGCGACGCAAGGCCGCCGGCCGCACCCACGGTTGAAACGTCAACGGCCGAAGCGCCCGCCGCAACGGCGCCGGCCAACGCCAAGGCCGCCGACGCGGCGGCGTGGGCGAAATACGTTCCGTGGAACAGCACCCTCCCGGAAGTCGTGAAGACGGGTTCTGGTCTCGAATACGTGGTGCTCGCATCTGGCCCGGCCGATGGCGTGTCGCCCAAACCATCTGAGCAGGCGGAAGTGTTCTACGAAGGTCGCCT